>DAOQRQ010000011.1:0-21639 GCA_035355815.1 Ferruginibacter sp.
TTCCAGAACATACGGTCAAGGCTGTATAAATATTCACCGGTGTCTTCTACAAACAGGATCTTATCTTTTGTATCGATATCTGATCTGCTGCCGGCAAGCGATTCCAGCGTTTTTAAATTACCACCCACCAGTTCGCCGATGGCGAGACCTGTTCTATTTTTTTCATTCGGCGTGAACACAAGCCTTGTCTTTTCACCCACCAGGCATTTCCGGATGGATTCGATGGTTTCAATTTGCACGGGCTCGGCCTTGCTCCAGTCGGATGGAAAACTGTTGCACATTTTTGAATGAATGGAAGCGATGCGGTGGTTGACATTGATGTGTGAATGAAGAACCGTTACATCGCTGAAGCCGATGATCCATTTGGGATTGTGTTTAAGTTTTTTAAAGTCGAGCTGATCTACAATACGTACAGCGCCATATCCGCCCCGGGCGCAAAGAATGGCTTTCACCGTTTTGTCTTCCAGCATCTGCTGAAAGTCGGCTGCTCTCTCTTCATCGGTTCCGCCAAATGTAAAATCCCTTTTGCCAATGCTGCTCCCGGTCTTTACATTAAAGCCCCACTCATTTAATTTCAATAAAGCCGGTTGAATATCTTCTGCTGTGATATAACCTGCGGGGCAGCAGATACCGACGGTATCGCCTTTCTTCAGGTAAGGAGGAATGATGCATGGCTTCTCCGGTTCAGCAATTACTTTACCGCCTGCCACTGCCGAAAAGGATGCGGCTAATGGGATCACCGATGAAAGAAAGTCTTTGCGTTTCATAAAATAAATTTAGTGTAATTGAACCATATAGGCACATAGTGCATATAGAAATACACACATAGAGTAATAAGTGAAAACCTATTTTCCTATGTGCCTATTTGGTTCAAACCGGTACTATTCACACCCTTGTATTAAATGTGGATGAAATTGTCAACCGCCCGTCACTACTACATATTTAAATGAGTACATTAGCTGAACGATTGTATAACTGCTAATCCCTTCATTTATGAACACATCCCTCTACATTACCGACCTGCACAAAGTTGGCATGAAAGACATTGAGCAGGTGGGAGGTAAAAATGCTTCTCTTGGTGAAATGCTTCAAAACCTTGGCCAGCTTGGTATACAGATACCAGGTGGCTTTGTGGTTACCGTAGCTGCTTACCGGGAATTCATCCGGTATAATAACCTGGATGAACAGATCAGGAAGATCATCAACGACATTAAGTTAGACGACATTGAATCGCTCCGGCGGGGCGGTTTGCTGGCCAGGCAACTTTTAAAGAACGCAAAATTCCCCCGCGAATTAAGCGATGCCATCATTGAAAAGTATTACGAGCTAAGCCGGGGTTACGACCAGGACATTACTGATGTGGCCGTTCGTTCATCTGCCACGGCCGAAGATCTGCCGGATGCTTCTTTTGCCGGGCAGCAGGAAACCTATCTCAACGTTCGTGGCCCGGCTCCGCTTATGAATGCGGTGCGGAACTGCTTTGCTTCCATCTTCACCGACCGTGCCATCAGCTACCGCCAGAGTTTTGGGTACGATCATTTCAGCATCGGCCTTTCGGTATGTATACAAAAAATGGTGCGTAGCGATCTCGGCGCTTCGGGTGTGGCATTTTCATTAGATACCGAAAGCGGTTTTAAAGACGTGGTGGTGATCAACGCCTCCTTCGGTTTGGGAGAGATGATCGTGCAGGGCGCCGTATCGCCGGATGAATACATTGTTTTTAAACCAACATTGCAAAAAGGATTCAACAGCATCATTGAAAAGAAACTCGGTACAAAAGATAAGATGATGGTGTATGGCGATAACCCCGATGAACGGGTGCAGATCATCCCGGTGGAGAAACCTTTGCAGAACCGGTATTGTTTATCGGATGAACGCATACTGCAACTGGCAAAATGGGTAACCAGTATTGAAACCTATTACAGCAAACTGAAGGGACATTGGTGCCCGATGGATGTGGAGTGGGCGGTGGATGGTTTGTCGAAACAATTGTTTATTGTGCAGGCCCGGCCGGAGACCATTCATTCGCAAAAGGATTTCTCCAAGATCGTTGAGTATGTAATGGATGAGAAGACAGAACGCAAAACACTGGTGAAGGGAATTGCCGTGGGTGATAAGATCGGCGCCGGTAAAGTTTCTATTCTATTCTCGCTTGATAAACGGGTTACCGACGGGCATGAGTTTGAAGCCGGCGATGTGCTGGTTACCGACATGACCGATCCCGACTGGGAACCCATTATGAAAAAAGCATCGGCCATTATTACTAATAAGGGCGGAAGAACCTGCCACGCTGCTATTGTGGCAAGGGAACTGGGCGTGCCGGCCATTGTGGGTTGCGGCAATGCAACAGAGATATTAAGCACGGGGCAGGTGGTAACTGCTTGCTGCAGCGAAGGCGGTGAGGGTGTAGTGTACGAAGGTAATGTTCCGTTCCAGAAAGTGGAAACAGACCTGAACGATCTGCCAAAAGTGAAAACGCCCATCATGCTCAATGTGGCATCGCCCAATATGGCGTTTCGTTTTTCGCACCTGCCCAATGCAGGGGTAGGGCTGGCCAGGGAAGAGTTCATCATCAATAATTACATACAGGTTCATCCTTTGGCATTGATGAATCATAAAACGATGAACGATGCAGAACTGAGCAAGGCCATCAATAAAATGATACTTGGTTTTGAAAGCGAAGAAGATTTTTTTATACAGGGCCTCAGTTTTGGTATTGCCAAGATCGCTTCGGCTTTTTACCCCAATAAAGTGATCGTACGTTTCAGCGACTTTAAAAGCAATGAATACTACAATCTTCTCGGCGGAAAATATTTTGAGCCGCACGAAGAGAACCCCATGATCGGGTGGCGGGGAGCCAGCAGGTATTATTCGGAGAAATATAAAGAGGCATTCGGACTGGAGTGTAAAGCCATCAAACGGGTGAGGGAAGAAATGGGATTGAGCAATGTGGTGGTGATGATCCCTTTCTGCCGTACGGTGGAAGAACTGCATAAAGTACACGATGTAATGAATGAATATGGTTTGGAGAGAGGCAAGGCCGGGCTGGAACTTTTCCTGATGGCCGAGATCCCTTCCAATATCATCATGGCCGAAGAATTTGCCAAACATATTGATGGGTTCTCCATTGGTTCTAATGATCTTACCCAGTTAACCCTTGGGCTCGACAGGGATTCATCATTAGTTGCGCATTTGTATGACGAACGCAACCCGGCGGTGAAAGAACTGCTGCGCATGCTTATAAGTACGGCAAAGCGTATGAAAGTGAAGGTAGGTATTTGCGGGCAGGGACCTTCTGACTTCCCCGACTTTGCCCAGTTCCTGGTTGAATTGGGTATCGACAGTATTTCTGTAACACCCGATTCGGTGATGAAAACGGTGAAAGCAATCGCGGCGGTGGAGGCGAAAATAGACTAGCAGCCCACCAATAGAACATGAACCGTCGATGAGTAGGTCATCGGCGGTTTTTATTTGAAAAAAAAATAGTAAAAACAACCCAACCCTTTGGCACCCGCCGGTAGTTATATACTTTAGATGAGACGCATTTTACCAGAAAGAACACGCTTGAACATAAATACCGAGATACTGATCCAAGGTTGCCGGCAAAACGACCTGCTATGCCAACAACAACTGTACAAGTGGTTTTATTCCGACATGATCCGGGTATGCATGCGCTATGCGACCGATACCGACGAAGCAGGGATCATATACAACAATGCCATGCTTAAAGTATTCAGAGGCATTGGGAATTATGCCGAAGAAGGCAAACTTGCCGGATGGATCAAAACGATCGTCATTCATGCCTGCATTGATTTTTGCAAAAGCAAGAACAATTTTACAACAATGATCAGCCATGCAGATGAGACGCAGTGGATGATACGCCCCGAAGCGCTCGACAATCTCAGTGGAAAAGATATACGATATATGATCTCTCAGTTACCAGGCGCATCGGCTACGGTATTCAACCTCTACGTGTACGAAGGATTCAACCATCGGCAGATCGCCGAACTGCTGGGCATCAGCGAAGGCACCAGCAAATGGCACCTCAGTGAAGCCAGGCGCATCCTCAAAACAAAACTCGACGAATCTTCCCTCATCAAAATAAACACACATGCAGCCGGATAACTATATTGACAGCCATTTAAAACAACTGGAAGCCCAGCAACTTCCGGATCTGAGCCAGATGGACAACCATTGGCAACAGATGCAAACTTTGCTGACTCCCGGAACACCTGTTCCTCCGAAAAGGCGTTCCTGGAGAAAGATCACCCGGAAAAAGATCAAGTACATGGGCGTGGTGGCCGTCATAATCACTACTACTTACTACACCATGCAAAACACCGGCAAAAGAATGCTAGCCAAAAAGCCTCTTCCGGTTCAGGTGAACACCAAGACTGTTGTGCCTAAGTCAGGACCGGTAGCAAAATCGGTTCTGGCAGGTACAGCAAATGCATCGGTTCATGCCCGCAAGAACCATGTAACAGTATCGATTGTCCGCCAGGAAACCGATACGGTTTTCCTGCAGATACCGGAACAATCCCGGAAAAAAGAAACACCAGGGCTCACGGTACAATCCTTTTATGAGCGGCTCAAAAGACCGGAGCAGCAATTCATCATCAACCCTTCAAAAGACACAAGCATAACGGGTAAAGACGGAACCATCCTTCGCATACGGGCAAACAGTTTTATATATCCCGATAACAGCTTTGTTAAAACTCCGGTCAATCTATCATTGACAGAATGCTACCAATATGCCGACATGTTGGCGCATTGCCTGGATACACGCTCGGGCGATAAGCAGCTGGTGACTGGGGGTATGATACGCTTGCAGGCACATGATGGAGATAACAAAGAACTGGCATTGTTGAAATACAAACCGATCCGTGTAAGTATGCCTGCTGAGCAATTCGATCCGCAAATGCAACTCTTTGTTCCTGTTATCCCGCCGGCAAATCCGATTGTTGAAGGTGGTAGCGGGGGAGATACGATCGCTCTACAGCCCGGCTCACCAATCATCGACTGGCAGCCTGTCGGCCAATCGCAGGGGTATACACGAACGGTGTCTTCGTTGCGGATAAGGTCTAAGATTAAATTGATGGACATACGCCAGGAAGTTAGTAAGGGAACGGGAAGTGAAGAAAAAATTTACCAGGTAATACCATTGATCAGTATTCCTGAGCAAAGTATAAAAGAACAGCTGGCGCTGCGTTACAATCTAAGCGACAAAACAATCAAACTGCAAACAGTCGATAGTTTTGTTCGTGAATCCAAAGCAAAAAATACCAATGTAGCATTTACCAGTTTGGGTATGGTGGCCCGTGATTCGGTAATGGTGTATTATGATGTAGCCGTAAAGAACGGATGGGTATCTCGGAAAGACAGCCTGGCTTATGTTGAGCAACTGAGAATTGATAGTATTGCCTACGTTGAAAATCGCAGGGCCGATAGTATCGCCTGGATACGCCAGCGGGAATTCGACCGTAATTATCATTTTGATATCACAGGACTCGGTTGGATCAACTGCGATAAATTCCTGCGCAGCAGCGGAGCCGAAGTGGATTTTACCATTCGCATCGATACAGAACTGGAACGGGCTCCACATAGGTATAACCTCATCTTCACTAATATGCGATCCATCATGACTGGCAAATACCAGAACGGCGAGATCCAGTTTGGTGTGCTTCCGAAAGATGAACCCGTTAAACTGATTTGTGTAGCAGGAAAAAACGGAAAGACCTTTGCCTGTATCCGGTCATTCAATATATCAGCAGGGATCATGGCTTCACTGAAATTTGAGGAAGTGGATCCGCAGAAATTCAGGGAGATGGTTGAAAGACTATGATGGGAAAGGGATACATAGGCTTTTTGCTGGTTGTCCCTTATTGCGGTATTTTTGCAGGCAATGAACGATCCCAAACGATATTTGATCACAGCCGCATTACCCTATGCCAATGGCCCGGTACACATCGGTCACCTGGCCGGCTGTTATTTACCTGCTGATATTTACGTACGCTATTTAAGGGCACAGAAAAGAGACGTGAAATTCATTGGCGGCAGCGATGAACACGGCGTTCCCATCACCATCCGTGCCATGAAGGAAGGCATTACCCCGCAACAGGTGGTTGACCGTTACCATGCCATCATCAAAGAAAGCATGGAGCAGATGGGCATCTCCTTCGATATCTATTCCCGTACTTCCAATAAAGTGCACCACGATACCGCTTCTGCATTTTTTAAAAAAATGTACGACGATGGGTTGTTTGAAGAAAAAGAAACGGAGCAATACTTTGATGAGAAGACCAACACATTCCTGGCCGACCGGTATATAACCGGTACCTGCCCGGTTTGTGCCAATCCAAATGCATATGGCGATCAGTGTGAAAAATGCGGAAGCAGTTTATCGCCCGAACAACTCATCAATCCACGCAGTGCATTAAGTGATGCGGTGCCGGTGAAGAAAAAAACAAAGCATTGGTATTTCCCTTTACAGCATTACGAACCCTGGTTAAAGGAATGGATCCTCGAAGGCCATAAAGAATGGAAGAACAATGTGTACGGCCAATGCAAAAGCTGGCTCGACAGTGGCCTGCAAAGTCGTGCCATGACCCGTGACAGCAACTGGGGAATTAAAGTTCCGCTGCCGGATGCTGAAGGAAAGGTATTGTACGTATGGTTTGATGCGCCCATCGGTTATATATCTGCTACAAAAGAACTAACAGATCAATGGGCCGATTACTGGTGTAAAGAGGATACGAAGCTGGTTCATTTTATCGGCAAGGATAATATTGTGTTTCACTGCATCATCTTTCCGTCTATGCTGAAGGCCCACGGCGGATTTGTATTACCCGATAATGTGCCCGCCAATGAATTTTTAAATATTGAAGGCGACAAAGTAAGTACCAGCCGCAACTGGGCAGTATGGGTGAATGAGTATATAAAGGATTTTCCGGGTTGCGAAGACGTATTGCGTTATGTGCTTTGCGCCAACGCCCCCGAAACAAAGGACAATGACTTTACCTGGAAGGATTTCCAGGACCGCAACAATAGTGAACTGGTAAGCATCTTCGGAAATTTTGTGAACCGTACCTGGGTGTTGATGCACAAACTTTGCGGAGGCAAAGTGCCGAAGCTGCATGAGGATATTTTAGATGAGAAAGACAAAGCATTGATCGAAGCCATTCAAAATTCAAAATTAAAAGTTCAGAATTGCTTAGAGGAATATAAGTTCAGGGATGCCCTGTTTGAAGTGATAGACCTGAGCCGTACTGGGAATAAATACATGCAGGAGAAAGAACCCTGGATAGTGGCGAAGAAACTGCCGGAAGATGCATCTGTGCAAAAAAGTATCGACAACTGTTTGCATTTATGCCTGCAGCTGACAGCAAACCTTGCGATACTTATTAATCCTTTCCTTCCAACCACTGCAAAGAAAATGCTGAGCATGATGAAAGTGGTGGATAAGATGCTGGATTGGGAAAATGCCGGATCCGTTAAACTATTAAGTGTGGGTTATAGTTTAAGAGAACCACAGTTGCTGTTCAGGAAAATAGAAGATGAAGAGATAAGTTCACAAGTGGAAAAGTTGAAAAGCGGGCTGGTAAAACCAAAAACAGAAGAAGTAAAAATGAAAGAAGTTAAAAACGAGGCAACTAACGCCCCTTCAGGGGATGGGGGCAAACCTGAGATTATTTACGACGATTTCGCCAAGATCGATCTGAAAGTGGGAACGATCGTTTCTGCCGAAAAAGTAGAGAAAGCCGATAAACTTTTGAAGCTGCAGATCGACCTTGGTTTTGAAACGAGAACCATTGTAAGCGGGATTGCTTTGCACTACCAGCCTGAAGCCATTATTGGCAAGCAGGTAGTAGTGGTGGCTAACCTGGCTCCAAGAAAAATGCGTGGGATTGAAAGTAATGGCATGATTTTGATGGGAGAAGATAAAAGTGGCAAGCTGCATTTCGTAAGCCCGGGCGAAATAATTGATAACGGGAGTGCAGTTAGTTAATTAACTTTATCTGTGTAAATATGTTTTATGAGAGTGAAGTACCTTATACCTATAATAGTTGTTTTGACTTGCTCTTTGATTTCCTGCAAGAAGGATAACAATGAAGAACAGCAGAGTTTCAGCGCTGTCGTGGTTGATTATAATACTTTGCAACCCATGCCTAATATCAAAGTGCGCTACACAAGACAGGGGTTCTACAAGATTTATAGCATACAGGATCCATGGTATATAGGCTTTGCCGACACAGCGACCGGGTATAATCATTTTCCACCTTCCAATTTTTATTTGTCGATTGATTCAACATATACAGATGCCAACGGAAGGTTCAGTTTTACATATACCCCGATTATTAAGGATGGACTGGAAATGCCTTTTTCTTTTTCTATATTGTCTAATTCGGTAATGATTGCTGAGACGAATTTTTCTCGTCCATCTTTTTACACACATGGCAACGACAGCATATTCGCAGATAAGAAAGCATACATGGTAATAAATATGCAGAAGACAACGCCTGCATTGAATAATGATACCGTTTTTCAGTACAGGCAATTTTTTAAACCCTCTGTATCGTATGGTAGGTTCGACTTACTTCTTCTCAGAGGCCAGGTAGGCCTGACCTCACGGACCATTATTGATAGCTTCCCTGTGAGTAAGTACACTAAAGCGGCCATTGAGTGGAGATATTACAGGAATGGATTACAGTCCTCTGCAAAGGATACGGTCAATCTTAATACTACAGCTGGCAGTTTTACGCAAGTGAATATCTCATATTAAAATATCATGAGAATAGGCCACGTTTTTTTGCAAATTGATTAATGGCTTGCTTTTTATTGTTAGCTTCCCAGTAAGAATCATTGCATTTTTAAATTCAAAATACGATTATGAAAATCAAGAGTTTAATTACAATCTTCTGCATTCTTTCCGGTGTCTCCATTTTTGCACAGGATGCCGATATGTCATTGATCCCTTACCGCAAAGGAAATTTATGGGGCTTTGCCGATCCGGATAAAAAGATCGTTATTGCACCTGCATATGAAGAAGCTGATTTCTTTTCGGAAGGCTTTGCGGCGGTTAAGAAGGGGGGAAAGTATGGGTATATCAACAAGTCAGGTAAACTGGTAATTCCCTGTAAATACACGGTGGCCAAGCCTTTCCGTGTGGGGTATCTTGCCAAAGGAGCCAAAATAGTAACAGCAGATGATATCGACGACAACCAGAAATCGATCTTGTTTGCACCCGCCTCACTGCGTGCCGATGGATACGAAATATGCATCAATACAAAGGGAGAGGCCATGCAGGGCTGCCCGGCTATTCCGGAGAACAGCGTCTCTGATCTCAACAAAACACCGATTAAAACCACCGAAACCAATTACAGTACGGTTAAGAAGAACGATATCTTCGACAAGATCATCAGCGATTATAAAATGCTGGGCCGGGAAGATAATTATTACATAGCCATGAAAGATACCAGCTACGGCGTATTCAATAATAAGTTTGAAGTGATCGTACCGTTTGAATACAGTAAGATCAGCAGTGTCAATATCGGCGGACTTACCTACCTGTTTGTAGAAAAGAATAAACTAAAAGGGATCCTGTTCGGGAACGGCTCTTCGTATGTGGCGGTAGACAACGATAACATTGTGCATGAAAAGGCAAAGAACGGCATGGATTATTTCATTATCTCTAAAGAAGGGAAAACAGGCGTTAAGAATTCAAACTATATGGAAGTGGTTCCGGCCGAATACAAGGAAGTGACTTACGACAGGAACGGCGGATTTATCCTTACCGGTGCCGATAACCTGAAGGGTCTGTATTTTTTAAGCGGATTTAAAACAGAAGCAAAATATGCCGAAGTGCGGCTGATGAAAGGAGGCCAGTATGCGATGTTGCGGTCGGCCGATGGCAAGGGGTCTGTGGTAGGCAGCAACGGCATTGTTTTTTTTGAAGAGTGATCAGTTAACAGGTTTGCCGCGGTAATGTGAACCTGCTTTTTGAATAAATGCTTTTATTTGTACAGTTAATGCATCCAGTACCATGGATGCATTTTTGTTAGTAACAAGATTTGTTCTTAGCGGCTTGTCTGCTTTATAATTGTACAGGTACTCAACCCGGTTGCTGGTTACATTAAATCCAAGTACATAGGAACTGTCGATCACCTGGTACAACGAGCTGCCGGCTTTTGAAAAGGCAAAGCCCCTGAGTGAAGCGCTGTCCAATAAATTTCCTCCATAGCTGGTAATATTGCCCGGGTAGCCGGCTGCAGCCAGGATGGTTCCCATCACATCAAATTGGCCTACTACTTTATCTCTTATTTCTTTTTTGTTTTTTTCAGGATCAAACAGGATAATGGGTACCCGGTAGCCCGTTACCGCATTGAAATCAACTTTGTTGTCGTCGGGTACCAGCCAGTGATCGGAACAGAAAATGAAAACCGTTTGGTTAAACCAGCTTTCTTTCTTTGCCTCGTTAAAGAACGCACCGAGGCAGTCATCATAATATTGCATAGACTTCATCGGCGTGGTATAATTACCGGGGAATTTCTTTGAATACGTTTTCGGCAGATCATACGGGTAGTGGGTGGAGATATTGTAGTGTATTGCCAAAAAGGGTTTCGGTACTTCGTTTATTTTTTGATGTAAGAAAGGCAATACGGCCTCATCCTGCAGTCCCATGGAATGCGCCGGAAGTTTTTGGTAACCGGGTATGTCTTCTTCACTATAGTACTGATCAATGCCCAGCCAGTTAGCGCATTTGGCAAAGCCAAAATTATCGTAGGCATCGCCAATGCAGAAAAGCGAATGGTACTTCATTGTTTTTAAGGCAGCGCCCGTTTTTGTAACAGGTATGTTCAGGTATTGCGAATGATAGAATGGTATGTCGGTGAGCGTAGGTATACCGGCGAGGATGGCGGTAATGCCTTTATTAGACTCATGTGAATAGCCAAAGGCATTTTTAAAAAAAGTGCTCTTTTGCAGCAGCGAATCAAAAAAAGGCATGGTCACTTTGTACATGCTGCTGCTGTCGAAAAAATCATACGGAACGCTTTCCATGATGAACAAAACGATGTTCTTTTTTCCGGTTGCGGATGAATAGGGCTGCAACGGCCTTTTAAGCGGGAAAAGCGAATCACAGGTTGCATCGGAAAAATAATCAGATACCGGTATTTCATCTCCACCCCGGTAAACCGAATAGGTAAATGTGTGGAAGGAATTCTGCACAGCAGGCAGTTCATTACTTTTTATATCTACCAGGGGATAGGCAGGCAGGAGCAACCTGGAAAAATTGTTGCGGAATATAAAAGCGGCAGCCAATGCTGCAAGTAATATACCAGTTAGCAGATCTCCACGCCGGTTATTGCGGAAGGAGTTGTACAGCCTGCTGTGCAACCGCCATACCAGCCAAAGAACGACCGCTACTGCCAGTGCAAACAAAACAAGGATTATGATATTGAAATGAAATACCTGTTTGAAAGGATGATCGATCACATACAGCAGGTCGGCATTGGCCCGCTGAAAGTGAAAGCGGAAATAAAAAATATCGATCACATTCAGCAGTATCGCCACAGAATTAATGATCATGAATACCGGCAGGCTGACCCGGGAAGAAAATTTTACAGATATAAACCTGCCTGCCTGCAGCAGGAAGAGCAGCGCTGAATTGATAAGTAGCAAACAAAGCAGGTCGTACGCCAGCGACCATTTTGCCAGGGTGCAAAAACCGGAAAAGGAAGCTGCGTATTCGTCCCCGGGGAATAATAACGACCGGTTGTAGTTATAAAATATTATTTTTAAAACTGAATGGATAAGTAAAAGGTAAAACAGGAATGCAAGGAAAGGCTTATTGTTTTGCCATACAGATCTTAGCGTGGTAGCCGGTAAACTGAATTTCATAAAATACCAATAAGCATGCTGAAGTGGATTGCCCGAAACAAATATAAGCTAATGATCAGTATCGTTGGCTTGTACCTGGTAGCCGATGGCTGGCAGCACAGGGGCATTGTGCGGGCATTGCTCCCCAAAACTTTTCCCGCCCATGAAACCAAAACGCTGGAGCCGGCAAATAAGAACGAACTTATCAATACCGGTAAGGAATGGGTACAGGCTGTCAATTCAAAAGAGAGGTTCGATAAACTTTCTGCAGCCGCTCCCGGACTGGAATGTGATGTTTACTTTGATACACAGAAAAAAATATTCGATGTTCATCACGACCCGGATAATTCAACGGGGTTTGCACTAGAGACCTTGCTGCAGTTATATGCCGATAAGAAACTAACGGCATCTGTCTGGCTCGACTTTAAGAATCTTGATAAAGATAACCAGCAACCGGCCCTTACAGAACTGATCCGCATCCGCCATAAATTCGGACTTACCAATAAATTACTGGTTGAATCTACCCAGGCTGATTTACTTTCTGTTTACAGCGACAGCGGCTTTTATACTTCTTATTATACACCGGTGTTCAACCCTTATCTTATGGGCAATCAAGACCTGAAATATCTGGCAGATAGTCTCGCTGAAATTATCCATCATTCAAAAGTGGATGCTTTATCGGGTTATTATTTCCAGTATTCCTTCCTTCATAAGTATTTTCCAAAATTTCCCGTTTTAACCTGGGCTGCCAATGACCGGTACAGCCTGCTGAACTGGCTTTTTAAAAAGAAAATTGCCGCGGCTGATGAGGTGTTCATTGTTTTGTATCCTCAATAGTTTGTCGTAGTGCTTTTTATTTTCGGGGTAAGGCAGAATGTCTTAATTTCGATTTTGCAAATAGTTGTTTAACTAACTAATATTCAAAGTTGCTCACGGAAAGCACGGATTTGCACGGAATGGATTTAAATGACCTGACATACCAGGTAAGGGGAGCGATCTATAAAGTGCATTCAATATTGGGTCCGGGTTTGTTTGAAAGCGTTTATGAAGCTGCTCTTATTTATGAGTTGAGGCAATTGAATCTCGATGTGCAGTCCCAGGTAGCGCTTCCGGTACTTTATAACAATGTGCAACTTGAAATAGGTTTCAGGTTGGATATTTTAATAGAAGATACAGTGATAGTTGAAATTAAATCAGTTGAAACTTTGTTGGATGTGCATAAAAAGCAATTGTTAACTTATTTAAAGTTATCAGGTAAGAAACTGGGTATCCTGGTTAATTTCAATGTATCAACCTTAGTTAGTAAAGAAAGTTTAATCAGAATAATAAATTAAATCTGTGAACATCTGAGCAATCAGTGAGAAAAAAATAAAATCATGTCAAAAAGAATCATAAAAAAGGTAGCTGTTTTAGGAAGTGGTGTAATGGGCAGCCGTATTGCCTGTCATTTTGCAGGGGTTGGACTGGAAGTGTTGTTACTGGATATTGTTCCAAAAGATCTGCCTGCCGATGCAAAACCTGCTGCAAGAAATCAGATAGTTAATGACGCCCTGGCTGCTGCCATTAAATCAAATCCCTCGCCGGTTTATACAAAAGACGTTACGAAAAGGATCAAGACAGGCAACTTTACCGATAACCTGAAAGACATTGCCGGGTACGACTGGGTGATTGAAGTGGTGGTGGAGAGGCTTGATATCAAACAATCTGTATTTACTGAAGTAGAAAAGTACCGGAAAACCGGCACACTCATCACTTCCAACACATCGGGTATTCCCATTCATATGATGACGGAAGGAAGAAGCGATGATTTCAAAAAACATTTTTGCGGTACACACTTTTTTAATCCACCCAGGTATTTAAGATTACTGGAGATCATTCCTACCCCGCATACCGATCCGGAAGTAGTGGATTTTTTAATGCACTATGGCGATGTAACCCTGGGAAAGACGACCGTATTGTGTAAAGACACACCGGCATTCATTGCAAACAGGGTGGGTGTTTTTGGTATGATGGCGATCATGAATACCATGGAGAAACTGCAATTGACAATTGATGAGATCGATTCACTGACGGGGCCGGTTGTTGGCCGGCCAAAGTCTGCTACTTTCCGCACGGCTGATGTGGTAGGTATAGATACACTGGTGAAAGTGGCAAAAGGCGTTGCAGATAATTGTCCGGGTGACGAAGCCAAGGAGATGTTTACCATTCCGGCATGGCTGAATAAGATGGTGGAGAATAACTGGTTGGGTGATAAGACCGGGCAGGGATTTTTTAAGAAAACGAAAACAGCTTCAGGCGAAAAAGAGATTTTAACCCTGAACCTGAAAACGCTTGAATACGGCGCAAGACAAAAAGCAAAATTTGCCACACTGGAAACAGCCAAACCCATTGAAGATCTGAAGACAAGAATTAAAGCATTGTGTGCTGGTACAGATAAAGCCGGGGAGTTCTACCGGATGTTTCATTACAACCTGTTCTCTTATATCTCTCACCGCATACCCGAGATCAGTGATGAACTGTACCGGGTGGATGATGGTATGATGGCCGGCTTTGGATGGGAGATCGGCGCCTTTGAAAGCTGGGATGTACTGGGCCTTGCAAAAACCGTGGAAGCTATGAAAGCAGCCGGTTATAAAGTGGCTGCGTGGGTGGATGAGATGATCGCCAACGGTGCCGCTTCATTCTATAAAGTAGAAAATGGGAAAAGGCTTTGCTATGATGTGAGCAGCAAGTCGTACAAAACAATGCCGGGTGCTGATGCATTCATTGTAATGCGGAATTTTGAGAACCAGACCATCTGGAAAAATTCAGGCTGCCGTACCTATCACCTGGGTGATGATGTGCTGGGGCTTGAATGGTATACCAAGATGGGAAGTATTGGTGGCGAAGTACTGGAAGGAATACAAAAGTCGATCGCATTGGCAGAAGATAAATACAAAGGACTGGTGATCGCCAATGAGGGCGCTAACTTCAGTGCCGGCGCAAATGTGGGTATGATATTCATGATGGCCATTGAACAGGATTACGACGAAATTGATATGGCCATTCGCCAGTTTCAAAATACCATGATGAGGGTAAGGTACTCGGGTATCCCGGTAGTGGTGGCTCCGCATGGGTTGGCATTGGGTGGTGCCTGCGAAATGAGTTTGCATGCCGATAAAGTTATTCCTGCTGCGGAAACTTATACCGGCCTGGTGGAAGTGGGTATTGGTGTAATCCCTGGAGGCGGCGGAACAAAAGAGTTTGTATTAAGAGCAGCCGATGAAGTGCACAGTGGCGAGCCCGATACCATTCCGTTGCAGAACCGTTTCTTAACGATCGCTACAGCAAAAGTTGCCACATCGGCCTACGAAGGATTTGACCTGGGCATTTACCGCAAAGGGAATGATATTGTTAGCATCAACCAGGGAAGAAGAATTGCCGAAGGCAAACAGGCCGTTATTGAATTGTTTGATGATGGTTATGTGATGCCGGTGCAGCGTACCGATATAAAAGTACTGGGCCGCTCCATGCTGGGCGCCATGCATGCGGGTATCAACGGCATGTGGCGGGGTAACTATGCAACCGATCATGATGTGACCGTAGCAAAAAAACTGGCCTATGTAATGTGTGGTGGCGACTTAAGCGAGCCAACGTTGGTATCTGAACAGTATTTACTCGACCTGGAAAGAGAAGCCTTCTTAAGTTTAACGGGCGAGAAGAAAACGCTGGAAAGGATACAGAGTATATTGAAGAGCGGGAAACCGTTGAGGAATTAACCCTATTATCATCAATCATGGGTGAAGCCGAACTCCAGTCACATCGAAACCTGCTGATCATTCATGCCGAACTGATCTTTTATGGAGACGCAGCCAGTGAAGAATTGAGCATACAGATCGCAAAGGATGTGGAAGATCACTGGAATGAGCCGGGCGGAGAAATATCGATAAGCCAGAACTGGTTTTACAAAAAACGCTACCAGGTACGGTTCAATATTAAAGGCAGGTATAATGGAATGCTTACCCCTGAAACCGTTTTTGAAAATACCGACCCCCGGAAAAATTATTTCCGCATTGAAGAATTTGCTACCGGCAATATTTCTTTTGTAGACGGACTGAATTCAAACACCGGTTATTTTAAACTGGAGAACCTGCTGAATAATTCCAGCACGGCCGCTCATGAATTCGGGCATACGCTGGGGCTGGACCATCCGCATAACCTCGACATCCGTGGCAGGGGAACCCCCGGCATCATGTACCCGAGAGGAACCCTGGTTGATCCGCCCTTTCAGTACTCTCCTGAAGTGGCAGCCGGCCAGAAGGGAGGAACGCTGAATCCCTTTACCCGCAAAGTACTGCAACAGGATATTGACGACCTGCAACTGAACAGGCTTGATTTTAATGCAAAGGGTTTTGCGGTGCTGGGAGATTTTACTTCTATCTGGCACGAAAAACATAAGCCTGATTCTCCCTGAAAAATTTCTGCTATCTTCATGCCCGATTTATTCTATAGCCATGGCAATACTGCGTATTGAAAATCTCACAAAAAATTATGGATCGGTAAAAGCGCTGAATAATGTCAGCTTTGCAGTTCCTCCCAAAACTGTTTTTGGTATACTGGGCCCCAATGGAAGCGGCAAAACAACCCTGCTTGGTATTGTAATGGATATCCTAAAAGTAAGCAGCGGAAGCTACAAGTGGGCCGGAGAAGATACGCCCGAAGGGTTACGGAAAAAAATAGGCACTCTCCTGGAAACACCTAATTTTTATCATTACCTGAGCGCCGAAACCAATTTGAAGATCGCTGCAAAGATCAAAGGGCATGGGGAAGCAGACATAGATAAAGTATTGCAAACAGTAAATCTTTACGAACGCCGCCGGTCAAAGTTCAACACTTATTCACTGGGGATGAAGCAACGCCTTGCGATCGCTTCTACTTTATTAGGCGATCCCGAGATCCTTGTTTTTGACGAACCAACCAATGGGCTTGATCCGGCCGGTATTGCCGAGATCAGGGAATTGATAAAGGAACTCAACCGCCAGGGCAAGACCATCATCATGGCCAGTCACCTGCTGGATGAAGTGGAAAAAGTTTGTACGCATGTCGCCATCATTCAGCGGGGAGTTTTAAAAACTGTTGGTTCAGTAAGCGAGGTACTCAATACATCGGGTGCCAATGCCGCCAGCATATTAATTGAATTAAGCGCTGCCGATAATCAGCATTTAAAAAATATCCTGCAGCAAATGCCTGGCATTGAAACCATCTCTGAAACAGAGAATGGTATTGAAGTGGTTTGTCCCGAAAGCATCAGCGCAGAACAGGTGAATAAATTCTGCTTCGATAAAGGCATTGTTCTCGGCAAACTGAATGTAAAAAGAAAATCGCTGGAAACCCGGTTCCTGGAGATCACCGGTAAACAAAGCGACCGTTAAATCAAAACCTAAAACAGCTCATGCTTCAGCTTTTTAAAATAGAATGGCTTAAAATAAGAACCTACCGTACATTCTGGGTACTATTTGCGGGGTTTATCATTTTCTTCCCGGTGGCTTTTTATCTCTCTGCGTATAAGTACATGGAGCGGATGAACGATGCCAAAACAATGGAAGAGAATTTACTGAAAGCGCTGCTGGATGCCCCGTTTGTATTCCCCAGGGCCTGGCATGCTTCTGCATGGATGGGCGGTTTGTTCTTTGTACTGATCGGGATGTTGTTCATATTGCTTATCACCAATGAAGTGCAGTACCGTACGCACCGGCAAAACATCATTGATGGCTGGAGCCGTATGGATTTTCTGAAAGCGAAATTCTCCATCCTTATCTTTTTTGTGATCGTAAGCACCCTGCTCATTTTTATCATGGGACTGGTAGTGGGCACTGTCTTTTCTCCTTCCACTGCCAAGATGTTTGATGGAGTGAAATATGTGGGATACTTTGCATTGATGGCAACCTTGTACCTGGTGCTGGCTTTTTTAGTTGCCATACTGATAAAACGAACCGGTTTATCCATCATCATTTATTTTGCCATTGTATGCATCATTGATAATGTATTGTGGCTGATCTTTACCCTGAAGGAAAGCCAGGTGGGGTATTATATGCCGCTGGAAGCCGTGGATTCGCTGGTGCCCAACCCCTTCAAGCCGAAGATGCTGGAAAAGAGAACCGTGGCGGATTATACATTGGTCATTGCTGCGGTTACTTACATCGCCATATATGCCTGGGTCATCATTACGTATTTCCGCAAAACAGATTTGAAGACCTGATGATCATTTTTCAGTAAGATCCTTCAGCGCCTTATTGATCGTATCATAGGTAAAAGCAAAACCGGCCAACTGAATTTTTCTGCAGCTTACGGTGGCGCTTTTTAAAACCTCCACACTTCTTTGTCCCAGCATAAGCTTTAAAACGAACGTGGGTACATGTATGGGGATATAAGATCTTCCTCTCATTATTCCGGCCAGCGTAAGTGTCAGTGTTTTATTGGTTACCGGAGCAGGAGCCACTGCGTTATAAGCTCCCTGCATTTCTTCATTTTCGATGGCATGTATGAACATGCGGCAGAGATCATCAATATGTATCCAGCTTACCACTTGTTTTCCGTTTCCTAAAACAGCGGCTATTCCAAAATGAAGCGGCTTTTTAAATTCTGCCAGGGCACCGCCATTTTCGGTAAGCACAATACCTGTTCTCAGTTTTACCAGTCTTTTTCCAAGGATAACAGCAGGCTCCATACTTGCTTCCCAAAGCCTGCAGGTTTCGCCAAGAAAACCGCCGGCGGGCCCGTCTGTTTCTTCAAATGGCTTCACCGGCTCCGTATCCGGGCCATACCAGCCGATGGCGCTCATGCTTATGATCGTTTTTACCCGGTTGCTGTTGTTCTTTAAAGTATCAATGAGCAGGCGACTGCTTTCTGTACGGCTTTCCCTGATCTCTTTTTTATAGGCATCCGTCCATTTTTTTTCAACCACTCCTGCACCGGCCAGGTGAATGATGTAGTCGGCCTCCTGAACGGCCACCGGGTCGATCTGCTGGTTTTTTACATCCCAGGCCGCATAGCGGATGCCCGGTGCCGGCTTTTTTTTACCCATATCCCTGGTCAATATGATCACACTGTAACCCTGCATCAGCAAGGCTTTTGTAAGGGATTTGCCGATCAGTCCGGTGCCGCCTGTAATTAGTATGCTTGCCATTATAATAAAAAACTGGTTTGTTATGTAAAAACAAATACGGTCACATCTTGTTCAGTGTAATTTACCTGCTCTGGGTTTTAAATCGTAATTTTAATATCAAAGTTTACTGTATGAACCGGGTTTATCTCTTTCTCATTTTGTTTACGATGTATTCTCTAACCCTTCCTGCACAAACCCTCAAATTCTCCGATTTTGACAGGGAAGATACCCGGGATATCAATTTCGACATCATTGGCCGGCTGAATAACAAGATACTGGTATATAAAAATGTGCGATGGAAACACAAGATCTGTGTGTACGACAATGAAATGAATACGCTTAAAACGGAGAACCTGGATTTTGTACCGGAAAAAACATTTAATGTTGATTTTGTGGCTTACCCCGATTTCTTTTATATGATCTACCAGTATCAGAAAAGAAATACGCTGCATTGTATGGTGGTTAAAATGAATGATAAACTGGAGCAGATGAGCGAACCCGTGGAAGTGGATACCACCCGGATACCGGTGATGGCAAGTAATAAGATATATTCACTGGTGCATAGTGAAGACAGGCAACAGATCATGCTGTTCAAGATACAGACCCGCTACCAGAAATTTGATATGGTGACCCTGCTTTTTGACAAGGATTTTAAACTGGTGAATAAAAGAAGGCATGTAACAGACTTCAATGAGCGACGGGAGAACTACGATAACTTTTCACTTACCAACGACGGCACATTCTTCTATTCACACGAAATGCAATCGGGTAACCGGGATTATACCAGCATGCTCGAACTGGTTTCGCTACCGGCTTCACAAAATGAACCGGTATCTCAAAAGATAGACCTGCAAGAAAAGTATATTGATGATGTACACCTCAAGATCGATAACCTCAACAACCGCTGTATCATTAATACTTTTTATTACAAAAAGAACCGGGGAAGCATTGAAGGCTTGTTTACCTGCATCTGGGATAAAGAAAAAGCGGGGGTTTTCGCTTCCAGTTTCACTGAATTCGGCGATTCGCTGCGTGACGAAGCAAAGCGGAGCGGCATGCTGCGTTTTGCACTCGACAATTTTTTCATTCGCCAGGTGATCGTAAAAAAGGACGGGGGATTCATTCTGACTGCCGAAGACTATACCAGCGATACCCGGGGCAGCAATACCTGGAACCGTTATGATTATCTCTACAACCCGGCTTATCCGTCCACGGGTTATTATTATTACAACCCGTATATGGGTTCTTACCGGCCATACAACAGTTTCAATAACCAGTCTACCCGCTATTATTGCGAGAATATACTCGTGCTCAGCATCAGCAAGGATGGTAAGCCCGACTGGAACAAAGTGATACAAAAGAGCCAGTTTGCTGATGATGATGAGAACTTTCTGTCCTTCTCAACCATGATCTTTTCGGGGGAGATACATTTTTTGTTTAACAACGACCGCAAGAACCAGATAGTAACCGATCAGAGCATTTCGCCGGGCGGAATAATAAAACGGAATCCCACCTTAAAAAGCCAGCAAAAGGGTTATGAGTTTATGCCTGCTTTAAGCAAGCAGATAGGAGCCGGGCAGCTTATCATTCCCTGCGCCTACCGCAGTAACCTGTGTTTTGCCAAGGTGGAGTTTTAAACAGTTGAAAGCTTCTTCACAAACAGTTTTCACCAAGTAATAATAAATACTCATTTTTGCGTACCAACTTATTACTCATTACCAATCATTTCTTTTGTGACCGGTATCTTTAAGGCCAATAATTCGTATAACAATTTTTTACTGCTGCTGTATGGACTATTGCTGAAACTGCCGATATTTCTGCATCCCAAAGTACCACAACCTCAGCAGATCGATGGGTTTCTTTATAAGGCCTTATTAAAATGGCTGCAGCCCGTTGGCGCAGGGTTGCCTATTATCTACCCGGCCATAGCTTTTGTGCTTTTGTATACCCAGGCAGTTACCTTTAATAAATTAGTGAACGACCAGCGCATCATGCAGCGGTCCAATTACCTCACAGGTATGAGTTACCTGCTCATCACATCGCTGTTCATGGAATGGAATGTTCTGTCTTCCCCCCTCATCATTAATACGTTGCTCATCTGGGTATGGGCAAAAATGAGTGGATTATACAACAGTCCTTCGCCCAAAACAGCGTTGTTTAATATCGGTATCGCCATCGGCCTGTCTACCTTCTTTTATTTTCCATCGCTGGCCTTTGCCGCCCTCATCATTTTCGGCCTGGCATTAACCCGTCCGTTTAAACTGGCAGAGTGGGTGATCGCCCTGCTGGGGATTATGGCGCCCTATTACTTTTTACTGGCCATTGTTTTCTTAACCGACAAATGGCAGGGCTATAATTTCCCGGGCTTTGCCGTTACGCTGCCTGTCTTCAATCAAACACACTGGGCATATGCCGCCATCATCATTGTGCTGCTCACTTCCATCATTGGTATTTTTTTCATTCAGCAGAATTTCCGGCGGCAACTGATACAGGCCCGCAAAAGCTGGAACCTTATTTTTCTTTACCTGATGGTGGCCCTGTTCGTTCCTTTTGTAAATGCCACCCACACATTCGACTACTGGATATTATGCGCCGTGCCCTTAGCGGCTTTTTTGGGAGCG
>DAOQRQ010000012.1:0-20437 GCA_035355815.1 Ferruginibacter sp.
ATCAGAAAAAGTGCCATTAAGTTGCGGAAGACTTGCTGAGTTACTAAAAGAAGCCGGGCTGCCCGATGGTGTGTTCAATATCGTTCACGGTGATGTGGAAATTGTAGAAGCCATTTGCGACCACCCGGGCATTGAAGCGGTTTCGTTTGTAGGGTCAACAAAGGTTGCGAAGATCGTATACCAGCGTGCTACATCCAATTACAAAAGGTGCCTGGCATTGGGTGGTGCAAAGAATCACCTGATGGTATTACCCGATGCCATACCGGGCATGACGGCGCAGAATGTAGCCGCCAGTATGAGTGGTTGCGCCGGCCAGCGATGTATGGCTGCCAGTGCTATGATCGGTGTGGGGAATGTAGACAGCATCATTGATAAGATCTGCGAAGAAGCCAGGAAGATCGTTCCGGGTGAGAACCTGGGCGCTGTTATAAGTAAAGAAAGCAAAGAAAGAATTGAACGTTATATCAGCGAAGCAGAAAGAGACGGGGCTAAAATTTTGGTAGACGGACGCAATACAAAAGTGAAAGGGAAAGAGAAAGGTACCTATGTTGGCCCTACGGTCATTGATTTTGTGAAACCGGAGATGAGTGTTGCCAAAGAAGAGATCTTTGGCCCGGTGATCTCTATCATGCGTACCAATACCGTTGATGAAGCACTGGCCATTGAAAATGCAAACCCTTATGGCAATGCAGCCAGCGTATTTACACAGAACGGTGGCATGGCCCGTTATATCATCGACCGGGCCAGTGCCGGAATGATCGGAGTGAATGTAGGTGTACCCGTACCCCGTGAACCTTTTAGCTTTGGAGGATGGAATGAGAGTAAATTTGGTGTAGGAGATATTACCGGGAAGAGTTCCATTGAATTCTGGACAAAATTGAAGAAGAGTACCACCAAGTGGAATGCGGAAGCAGGGGTGAACTGGATGAGCTGATAGAAAATGATAAATGAAAAATTAAGAATTATGAATTGCTGTCTTATGCGCCATAATTTTTAATTTTTAATTCTTAATTTATAATTTAATCAAAGTGTCACAAACAAAAGCAATCTCCGAATCAACCGAGATCATCCAAAACAATCTCGACTACACCTTATTCAGCTGGAGCAAACAAAAGGGTATAGCGCCTATTGCTGTTAAATATGGCGAAGGAGTTTACCTCTATGATTACGATGGCAAAAAATATATCGACTTTTCATCCGGACTGATGAATGTGAATATTGGCCACGGCAACCAACGGATCACAGATGCCGTGGTGAGGCAAATGCAGGAAGTGAGTTATGTTACGCCAAGCTGTGTAACTAAGGTTCGTGGTGAGTTAGGGAAGAAGCTGGCGGAGATCTGTCCGGGCGACCTGAATAAAGCATTCTTTACCTTATGCGGCGCCACCTCTATTGAGAACGGGATCAAACTAGCCCGGCTTTATACAGGCAGGCATAAGATACTGAGCAGGTATCAATCTTACCACGGTGCTTCCATCGGCGCCATATCGGCCAGTGGCGATCCCCGAAGGATCCCTGCTGATGCACAACAGGCACCCAACTTTGTTCATTTCGATCTTCCTTATTTATATCGCTGGGAATACGGTGAAGAGAACCTGTTAAAGGAATCGGTAGCACAATTAGAAAGAATGATCGCTTATGAAGGACCTGCAAATATTGCAGCGATCCTGTTAGAAGGCGAATCAGGCTCTTCGGGTTGCCTGCAATATCCCAAAGGCTATTTAAAAGCGGTAAGGGAGATATGCAACAAACACGGCATTCTTTTGATCATGGATGAGGTGATGAGCGGCTTTGGCCGTACCGGCAAATGGTTTGGTTTTGAGAACCACGGCATCATTCCGGATATGATCTGTATGGCGAAGGGCTTGACTTGCGGTTATTTACCGTTTGGTTGTTTGATGGTATCGGATAAGATAGCTGCTAAGTATGATGATAATATGCTGGCACTCGGACTTACTTATTCTGCCCACCCCGTTAGTTGTGCCGCCGCACTGGAAACCATAAAAATTTATGAAGATGATGATCTTATAGAAAATGCAGCAGCCATGGGTAAATATGTTACCGAAAGAGTGGAAGCATTAAAACAGAAGCACCCTTCTATTGGAAACTTCCGCACTACAGGTTTATTGGGTTGTATTGAACTGGTGAAGAACCGGGATACCAAAGAACCGATGGCGCCATTCAATGCAAAGCCCGATGAAATGACCGTGATGAATAAAGTGGCCGCCAGGATCAAAGACCTGGGCATGTACACTTTCGTTCGCTGGAGTTATATTTTTATTGCCCCGCCGCTTTGTGTTACCCAAGAACAGATCGATGAAGGGCTGGCGATCATCAGCGAAGCGATCAAAATTGCCGATTTGGAGGTTAGTTGATTTGATGATTGGAAGATGAAGGATAGTGTGCGAATGAATTAAATCATCAAATTGCCAAATCATCAAATTTTCAAATAATCCTTAATGAACGAAAGCCTGAATACAACTGATTCCTCCTTATATAATGAAGATCTGGCTCCCATTCCACAAAACAAGCGAAGCTGGGGTACCTGGAACTATACAGCACTGTGGATCAGCATGAGCTTATGCATTCCTACTTATATGCTGGCAAGTTCATTGATAGAAGGCGGGATGAACTGGTGGCAATCCATCCTCACCATCTTCATTGGCAATACCGTTGTACTGATACCCATGATATTGAACGGGCATGCAGGTGCTAAATACGGCATTCCCTTTCCTGTTTTCGCCAGGGCAAGTTTTGGAACTGCCGGCGCAAACATACCTGCGATGTTGAGGGCCATTGTTGCCTGTGGTTGGTTTGGTATCCAGACATGGATCGGTGGCTTTGCATTATACCAGATGTTTAAATTGTGGTTACCTGCATTGGCAACACTGCCACAAATTTTTCCTGATTCTTTTGGATTGCAAACCGGTCCGGCCATTTGTTTTTTTCTTTTCTGGCTGCTCAATATGTGGGTTGTTTACCTCGGCGTGGAAAGCATAAAAAAACTATTGGTGTTTAAAGCCTTCTTTTTACCATTGGCTGCCCTGGCATTATTATTCTGGGCCATCAATGCGGGGCATGGCCTGGGCCCCATACTTTCTCAACCGGCTAAATTATCCGGCCCGGCATTCTGGGCTTATTTCTTTCCTGCATTAACAGGAATGGTTGGCTTTTGGGCAACGCTGTCACTGAACATTCCGGATTTTACCCGGTATGCAAAAAATCAGAAAGCACAGATCAATGGACAGATCATCGGCCTGCCTCCATCCATGACCTTATTTGCTTTTATAGGGGTGGTGGTAACATCGGCTACTTTCATTATTTATGGTGAAACCATTTGGGACCCGGTGGTACTGGCCGGAAAATTCGAAAATAAACTGTTGGTAAGTATTGCCATGATCGCTGTTGCAATATCTACATTGGCAACAAACATTGCAGCCAATATTGTAAGTCCGGCCAACGACTTTTCTAACTTATCTCCCAGGAAAATAAATTTCAGAACGGGCGGATATATTACGGGCATCATAGGGATACTTATTTTTCCATGGAAGTTGATCGCAGACCCCAATGGGTACATTTTCACCTGGCTCATTGCCTATTCAAGCTTACTTGGCCCGGTAGGAGGCATCATGATCGCTGATTATTATTTTGTGCGAAAGCAGCAATTGAATGTGGATGAATTGTATCAGCACAAAGGCCGGTACGGGTTTACTAACGGATTCAATACAGCAGCCATTATTGCATTGCTGACCGGGATCGTTCCAAACATACCCGGATTTTTATTACAGGTAAGGCTGGTCTCACCAACGGCATTCCCTGAATGGGTATCCAATCTCTATCATTATGCCTGGTTCGTGGGCTTCTTTGTAAGCGGAATTGTATATATCTTACTGATGCGGAATTATAAAACAGGAGCTGTAAATTTGGATAACAAAGAAAACGGTTGATCATGTCCTTGCTGATAAAAAACGCCCATATCGTTGGTGCTGCTGACAATTATACCGGAGATATCTTCATCCAGGGAGAAAGTATTGCAGCGGTTGGAAAAAACCTCGATGTTAAAGCCGAACAGGAAATTGATGCAACGGGATTACTCGCTTTCCCCGGCTGCATTGACCCACACGTACACCTGGAGATGCCCTTCATGGGAACATTCTCCAGCGATAATTATGAAACAGGTACCCGTGCAGCCTTGCATGGCGGAACAACTACCGTAATAGATTTCATTTTACAGAAGCAGGGCAATTCTTTATACGACGCCTACAAGGAATGGAGCGGAAGGGCAAATGGAAATGCGGTTGGCGATTACAGTTTTCATATGGCCGTTACCGATTTTAATGAGAATACCTGCAAAGAGATCGTTGACCTAATTGAAAAAGAAGGCATTACTTCCTTTAAGATATTCATGGCGTATAAGGGTGCATTGATGATCGATGATAAGCAGATGGTGGGATTAATGAATGAAGTGAAAGCAAGAGGCGGCATGGTTACGGTGCATGCAACCAATGGCGACATGATCGATTTTTTAATTGCAAAGAACCGGGCCGAAGGAAACCTGGCGCCCATCTATCATTATTTATCGCAGCCTGAAATAACAGAAGCCGAAGCATCCGAACGGTTTGCTTCCATTGCAGGTTATACCGGTTGCCCGGGTTATATCGTACACATGACATGTGAAGGAGCCTTGAATGCAGTAAGGGATAATAACCGGCACAATCAGAAAGTTTTTGCAGAGACCTGTATCCAGTATTTATTACTCGATGCTTCTTTATACGAACAGAATTTTGAGGGAGCTAAGTGGGTGATGAGTCCGCCCTTGCGGGAAAAGAAGGACCAGGAAGCTTTATGGGCAGGGATCAACCAGGGCCTGGTGCAAGTGGTGGCAACGGATCATTGCCCGTTTACCTGGGAGAAGAAATTACTGGGCAAGGATGATTTCTCAAAGATACCCAACGGGCATCCGGCCATTGAGCACCGGGTGGAATTATTATACAGCGAAGGCGTACGAAAGGGAAGGATAACGATGAATAAATTTGTGGAAGTGTTATCCACCAACCCGTCGAAGATATTTGGGATGTTCCCACGCAAGGGCTGCATCGCCCCCGGCTCCGATGCCGATATTGTTTTGTTCGATCCCAATAAAGAACATACCATCAGTGTAAAAAATCATCACATGAACACCGATTACTCGGCTTATGAAGGTTGGGAACTTACCGGCAAATGCAAAACAGTTTTATTAAGAGGACAGGTGGTTGTTAATGATGGAAAATGTTTGGTGGAGAAAGGGAATGGGAAGTTTATTAAGCGGAATAAAGTGTCTGAATTAATATAGTATCACCGCAGAGAAAAGAGAGGCAGAGTTAACGCAGCGTTTCTCTGCGAAATCTCTTTAACTCATTTTCTCTGCGGTTTAAAAATCTAAAATAAATATCTATGCCAAGGATAATCAAGTCTGGACTAATTCAAATGTCGCTTCCAAAAACAGAGGGTGAAGGGACCATACCCGAAATTGTGAATGCCATGGTGCAGAAACATATTCCATTCATTGAGGAAGCCGGAAAGAAAGGCGTACAGATCCTTTGCCTGCAGGAGATTTTCAATACACCCTATTTCTGCCCGGGGCAGGATCCGAAATGGTATGCAAGTGCAGAGACAGTTCCCGGACCTACCACCGAACTGATGGCTACCTATGCAAAAAAATATAACATGGTCATCATTGTTCCCATTTATGAAAAAGAACAGGCGGGTGTGTTATACAATACCGCTGCTGTTATTGATGCAGATGGAACATACTTAGGTAAATACAGGAAGAATCATATTCCCCATACCAGCGGCTTCTGGGAAAAATTCTTCTTCAAACCCGGTAATCTTGGTTATCCCGTGTTTCAGACCAGGTATGCAAAAGTGGGTGTGTACATTTGTTACGACCGCCATTTTCCCGATGGTGCAAGATGCCTGGGATTGAATGGTGCAGAGATCGTTTACAACCCTTCGGCAACGGTGGCAGGCTTATCGCAATATTTATGGAAACTGGAACAGCCGGCACATGCGGCGGCCAATGGATATTTTATGGGATGCATAAACAGGGTTGGTGAAGAGAAGCCATGGAACCTCGGTAAGTTTTACGGCAGTAGTTATTTTGTCGACCCCCGTGGACAAATTTTTGCACAGGCCAGCGAAGACAAGGATGAATTACTCATTGCAGAGTTTGACCTGGATATGATCGAAGAAGTGAGAAGTGTTTGGCAATTCTTCCGTGACAGAAGGCCGGAGACCTATGGTAAATTGACTGAATTGTAATTTTTCAACCGCGGAGAAAAGAGAAGCAGAGTTTACGCATCGTATCTCTGCGAAATCTCTTTAACTCCTTTTCTCTGCGGTAAAAAATAAAAATATGGCAGTAATAAATAACAGGCTATCCAAAGAACAATACGCCGAAAACTTCAGCGACATTCATCCGCCGTTTGAAACAGCCGATGCTGCCCTGGTGGAAGCGAACCGTTGTTTGTTTTGTTACGATGCGCCCTGTATGAAGAGTTGCCCTACGGGTATTGATGTTCCCAAGTTCATCAAACAGATCGCCACGGATAATATCAAAGGTTCGGCGCATACCATTTTCGTAAGCAATATCATGGGTGCCGGTTGCAGCAAGGTTTGCCCGGTGGAGAAACTTTGCGAAGGTGCCTGCGTTTATAACCTGATGGAAGAAGAACCCATCTCTATTGCAAAACTGCAACGGTACTCCACAGAAAAAGCGATGGAGAAGAACTGGCAGTTGTTCAAAAGAAAAGAAGCAACGGGTAAAAAGGTTGCAATAGTTGGTGCAGGGCCGGCCGGGTTGAGTTGCGCCCATGTTTTATCCCGTGAAGGAATTGATGTGACCATTTTTGAAAAAGAAAGCAAGGGCGGCGGCCTCATGACCTATGGCATTGCAGCGTATAAAGTAACACCGCAGTTCTGCGAAGCTGAAGTGAATTATATTTTGGGCATTGGAGGTATCGAAGTAAAATATAACCACGAACTGGGGAAGGATATTTCGCTGGCTGAGTTGAAGAAAAATTTTGATGCAGTTTACCTTGGAATTGGTGTGGGTGTGGCAAGAAGATTAGACATTCCGGGAGAAAAACTGGAGGGTGTGGTGGATGCCATTCAATTCATCTACGATATCAGGGCCAAAGGTTATCCATCGGTTCCGGTGGGGGATAAAGTAGCGGTGATAGGCATGGGTATGACAGCTATTGATGCAGCCACACAGGCAAAAAGACTGGGTGCAAAAGAAGTTACATTGGTTTACCGCAGAACCGAAGCAGAAAAACCCTGCACCGATGTGGAGCTTGATATTGCTAAACTGGATGGATGTGAAATTACCTGGCTTGCGGCACCCAAAAAGATAAAAGGTTCCGGGGGAAAAGTAAAACAGCTTGTTTGCAGTGTAATGCAATTGGGTGAACCCGACGCTTCCGGCCGCCGTTCTCCCGTGGATACAGGCGAAACATTCAGCCTGGATGTTGATATGGTGATCAAAGCGGCGGGGCAGGTTCCTTTTGAAAAGCTGGTGAAGAAATTTAAAATTCAAAATTCAAAAGGAAAAATAACCATTGATGCAGGTTGTGCAACAAATATCAAAGGCATTTTCGCCGGTGGCGATGCAGTGAATGGTGGTAAGGAAGTGGTGGATGCGGTACAGGCGGGGAAGGATGGAGCAGCTTCTATACTATCGTATCTCGGAATTAAAAATTAAGAATTAAAAATGAAGAGGCTTAAACTGACTTCATCATTCTTAATTTTTCATTTTTCATTTTTAATTGAATCAAATGGCCTCTCTTGAATCAAACTTCCTGGGCATAAAATCTCCCAACCCTTTTTGGTTAGCGAGTGCTCCACCTACCGATAAAAAAATAAATGTGCTCCGTGCCTTTGAAGCAGGCTGGGGCGGTGTGGTTTGGAAAACGCTTGGTTCACAGGTCAAGAATGTTTCGTCAAGATATTCTTCTGTGAATTTTGGCAGCCGAAAGATGATGGGACTGAATAATATTGAACTCATCAGCGACCGGCCGCTTGATCTTAACCTGAAAGAAATTAAAGAATGTCTTAAACTTTTCCCCGACAGGGCGATGATCGTTTCGCTGATGGCAGACAATGATAAAAAGAGCTGGCACGAGCTTATAAAGAAAGTAGAAGACACAGGTGCTCACGGACTGGAACTGAATTTCGGTTGTCCGCATGGCATGACCGAAAGAGGCATGGGCGCTGCCGTTGGCCAGGATCCAGAAATAGCCTGCATGGTGGTGGAATGGGTGATGGAAGCGGCAACCATTCCGGTGATCACCAAATTAACACCCAATGTTCATTCGGTTGTTCCAACGGGGCGTTCGGTGGTTAAAGCAGGCACTAATGCATTGTCTTTGATCAATACCATCCAATCCGTAACGGGCATCGATCTGGATACGCTTGTTCCCAATCCTTATGTGGCCGGCAAATCGGTGTTTGGCGGTTATTGCGGACCGGCTGTAAAGCCCATTGCATTAAAAATGCTTACTACCATTGCACAGGATGATGTTACAAATAAAGTTCCTGTCTCCGGTATCGGTGGCGTAAGCACCTGGAAAGATGCGGTGGAATTCATGTTACTTGGCGCAAGCAATGTACAAGTGTGTACCGCAGCGATGAACCATGGTTTCAGAATTGTGGAAGACATGATCGAAGGCATGAACAACTGGATGGATGAGAAGGGATTTAAAACCCTGGATGATTTCATCGGCAAATCGGTTGAAAAAATAACACACTGGGAAGACCTGGATATCAACTATCACCACATCGCCAAAATAAACCAGGATAAATGTATCCACTGCGGCCTTTGTTATATTGCCTGCGAAGATGCTTCTCATCAATCTATTAATCTGGAATATGGAAAACCTTACAACAACTACACGGTCAAAGATGAAGAATGTGTAGGCTGTAACCTCTGCAAACTGGTTTGCCCGGTCAATGACTGCATCACCATGGAAGAACACCGGGTTGCCCCTGAATATCTTAACTGGATAGAATTTCAAAAAAAGGGCCTTCCGTTGAACGATCACTAATTTTCCACCCCGAATAAATTCATTTTTGGGGTAATCTTTTGAAACCCAGGGCACATAGTTGTTTTGCCTGTAAATTGTTTATTGAACAATCATAAATTTCTACCTTTGATTAAACAAGGCGATCGACACTATTGCCAACAGAAACTAAAGCACAATGCGTATGCGCAAAAAACTACTACTGCTATTATTTATTTCCGGGTTCTTTCTTCAACGATCATTTTCACAAACCGATATAGATGGGTTGATGATGCAAAAGAATTTCTTCTGCGTTGGCCCTACTGCGGGCTACAGCAGCTGGAAGAATTACTGGGAAGGAACCCTGAAGCGGGAGAACCTCAATATGGGTAAGGTATCCACCACCAATTTCATGATCATGGGTAATTACGGGGTTACAAAAAAACTCAACCTGTTGTTTGGGTTACCCTATATCAAGACCAAAGCAAGTGCAGGTCAGATGGCCGGCCAGAAAGGATTACAGGATCTTTCCCTTTGGTTAAAATGGGTGGGATATGAAAAGCATATTGGCAAAGGCGACCTGCAGGCGATACTGATCGGTGGTTATTCAACCCCGGTAAGTAATTATTCGCCGGATATATTGCCTTTATCGATCGGTTTGCACAGCCAGGCTGCAACGGGACGTTTGATGATCGACTATCAATGGAACCATTGGTTTGGTACGGCTTCCTGGTCGTATGTTGCCAGGAATAATGTTAAACTGGATCGCTATACTTATTACACCACTGAAATGCATTACAGCAATGAGGTGAAAATGCCGGATGCTTCACAATGGAACTTCAGGGCGGGTTACCGCAGTGATGTGTTGATAGCAGAGCTGGTGCTGAATAAATGGACAACCCTGGGAGGTTTTGACATTCCACGTAACGGTATGCCCTTTGTAAGCAATAAAATGAATGCAACCACCATCGGGCTGAATGTGAAATACGAAACGCCATTGAATGGACTTTCTGTTGTTGCCAATGGCAGCGCCACTCTTGCCGGAAGAAATGTAGGACAGGCCAGCGGCTTTAATGCGGGCGTATTTTACATTATTGATTTCAGCAGGAAAGAGAAAACGGAAAAAAAAGATGATAAGTCAAAAAAATAATTGCCATGAAAAAAGTATTATCACTTGTATTTGTATTAGCGGGACTGGTGCTGTTTAATTCCTGTTCAAAAAAGATAGAAGAGCAGAATATGCAGTACCCGATGATCAACCCCACCAAGCCGGATGCGAATGCAGGTACCTGGAAACCGATCCTGTTAACCACGGCCAACGAGTTTGCCTGCCCGGCGCCCATTGTAACCACATCGCCGGATTATATCATCCAGTTGAACGAAATAAAGAGTTTCCAGAACCAGATCAGCAACGATGAAAGAAAACTGGTTGAGTACTGGGGAGCCGGTGCGGTACTTCGCTGGAATGAGATCATGCGGGAACTGGTGGCCTTGCATAACCTGCCGCCTTACGAGAATCCCGATGGCACCTATCCCATACCCAGTGCAAACAATCCACTGGCATATCCCACTTTTCCATTTGCCAACCCGCCCTATGCGGCAAGGGCTTATGCTTACCTGAGCGCTTCTCAATACGATGCATTGGTTGCCACGTACTATTACAAACAATTGTATAACCGTACTGCACCCTTTAATGTGGATGCAACTATTCAAACCCTGTTGCCTAAATCAACCTTACCTTCTTACCCCAGTGAAGATGCAGCGGTATTGGGTGTATCGGTTGAGATGTTGAAACTGCTTTTTCCAGGCGACCAGGATTATATTAACCAACGGGCTGAGGAACATAGAAAAGCAAGACTGATCAGCGGGGCCAATGTACGCAGCGACCTGGATGCCGGGGAAGCGTTGGGAAAGCTGGTGGCAGCAAAATTTGTTGCCCGTGCCAGGGGCGACAGGGCCGGGGCATCCGTAGGTAATGCAACGCTCTGGACCAAATTAAAGAATGATTGTATTGCAAGGGGTGAAATACCCTGGATCAGCCAGGAGAATCCTGAACGTCCTCCCATGTTACCGGCATTTGGTGCAGTAAGAACCTTCTTATTCGACTCACTAACCATGGTAACAAGCATTCGGCCAGGCCCTCCACCATCAACCGGATCTCAGCAATTTAAAACAGAGCTGGAAGAGGTTTATAATTTCAGTAAGGGTCTTACAAGAGAACAATTGAGGATATCTATTTTCTGGGCTGATGGTTTACGGACCTATACGCCGCCCGGTCACTGGAATTATATTGCTGCAAATGATTTTGCCAATGAACATTTCAGCGAACCGCGTTGGGCACGTAATATGGCGCTTTTGAATATGGCCATGATGGACGCAGCTGTGGCTTGCTGGGATGCGAAGTTCACCTATTTCAATCCACGTCCTTCGCAGATGGATACCCGTATCAAAACGCCGATCGGTTTACCCAACTTCCCTGCTTATATTTCAGGCCACAGTACATTCAGTGCTGCTGCTGCAACGGTACTGGGATACATTATTCCTTCAAAAGCCCTGCAGTATACCGACTGGGCAACAGAAGCCTCTCTATCCCGTATGTACGGCGCTATCCATTACCGCAGCGATTGCGAAGTGGGTTTAACAACCGGTAATAAAGTAGGTGCTTTTGCAGTGAACAGGGGGCATACAGACGGAGCAGAGTAAAACGCATTATTAAATTTACAGGAAAGCGTCCCGGTTATTACGGGACGCTTTTGTTTTACTGCAACATAAAGCATCCCTTTAATGTGTTATAAACCCTGAAGAAAATAGATTATCTTCATAATGCTATCTGCATTTTCATTCTTTAACGAACAACCAGCTTATGAAAGTTTCCGACATTTTAAAGGGAAAGGAAAGCAATATTTATTCTGTTACCGGACAGGTAAGTGTTTACGATGCCATAAAAGTGATGGGTGAAAAAAACATCGGCGCTTTGCTGATCATGGAAGGAGATAAACTCACCGGTATCCTTTCAGAAAGAGATTATGCCCGTAAAGTAGTTTTGAAGGGAAAGTCATCGAGGGAAACGCCTGTTAAGGATATCATGACAGAAAATGTGCTTACAGTAACGCCGGAAGATAGCATTGAACAATGCATGGCCATTATGACGGAGAAACACATCCGTCACTTACCAGTTGTGGAGGCAGGCAAAGTGCTGGGAATGGTTTCTATCGGCGATGTGGTAAATGGGATCATTGAATCGCAGAAGGAGACCATTGCTCATTTGCAGAGTTATATTGCACAATAAGAAGTGTCAGCTACATTTCCAGTTTGGGCAACGACCACCTGAATTTTACAGCGGCCAAACGGATCCCTATGATCGTTATAATGCTGAACACCGCACTCCATATATCCGGCAGCGAAGTATATTTCAATAATAAATAAACCAGGGCTCCTGCGATGCAGGCAGTGGCATAAATTTCCTTCCGGAATATCTGCGGTATCTCATTGATCAGTGTATCCCGTATCACACCGCCCATTACTGCAGTGAATAATCCCATTACCACGGCAGCGAGTGGAGCCACATCCAGTGCCAGCGCTTTTTCCATACCGATGATGGTATAGATAGCAATGCCAATGGAATCGAATACCAACAGGATCTTGGGGATCTTGTGCAGTTGCTTTCTGAGGATGACCATGAGTATGATACCGGTTGTTATGGCAATGAGGTAGTTATTATCTGCCACCCAGGCAATGGGGTGTGCTCCCAGGATGATATCTCTTAACGTGCCGCCGCCCACCGCCGTTGCAAAGGCAGTGAAGCTGATGCCAAAAAGGTCCTTGTACAGGTTTTTATCCAATGCGGCAAAGGCTCCCGACATGGCAAACATTACCACGCCGAAGAGATTGAAATAATAACTGATCATAGAAATATATTTTACGAAAGGTACTAAACAAAGCCTCCGCTTGGGCGGAGGCAGGTGTTCATTTCAAAACCAAAAAATATTAAAATACAGGGATCAAGCGGGGACGTCAGACCACGCCTGCCAGTTCCAGGCTGCGCCTGCTTATCTTTTTATAGTCGATGTTTTCAATGATCGGCTCGGGGCAGAGGATCAGCGATACGCCGTCCTGTTTCCACCAATCACTGGTAAATAATTTATCAGCATGTACCACGGCAATAAGCCAGCTATGACTGAATCCATTATGCCATTCTTCTATCCACTCAAGATCACCCTTGTTTATTTTGCTGATGTCATCGGTACTGATAAAGACCTTTAAATAAAAATCATTGTTGAGTTGTGTGTCGGTTTGGTGGTAGATCTTTTTGTATTCGTACTTATAATTGTACCGCAATGCTGAAATATCACTCAGTACGGCTGAAGCAGTAGGGAAGGCCCCTGCACCCTTGCCTTTAAAGAAATGCTTATCAGCAAAGGTACTTTCCGTGGTAAGGGTATTAAATTCATTCTCTACATGGTACAGGTCGTCTTTGGCAGTTACAAACTGTGGCAGTACAAAAGCGGCCAATTTGCCGTTGCTTAGTTTTTTTGCATTGGCTACCAGCTTGATGCTGTATTTTTTTTCTTTGGCCACAATGGCATCGGGCAGGATGATGTTCTCAATGCCGTTGAAAATAAATTCCTGCGGCTTAGCGATCACGCCAAAGGAATGGGCCAATAAAATGCTGAGTTTGTTTGCTGCATCCAAACCACCGATATCCAGTTTGGGATTGCTTTCGGCAAAACCAAGCTGCTGGGCCTGCGACAAGGCGTCTTTAAATTCCAGTTGCTCTTCCAGTATTTTGGTAAGGATGAAGTTGGTGGAGCCGTTGATGATACCACGGATGGACTTCAGCAGGTCGTTATCGTAATACTCTTCCAGGTTACGAACGATGGGCATACTGGCGCAGCAGGCGGCTTCATACAGGAAAGCCGTTTTGTGTTTTTGCTGAAGTTCCAGCAGTTCCTCAAAATGTTCGGCGATCATTTTTTTATTGGCGCTTACCACCGCCTTACCATTTTGCAAGGCTGTTTTTACGATCTCAAAGGCGGCGTCTGCATCATCGATCAGTTCAACGATCACATTAATGCTTTGGTCATTTAAAAGAATAGAAGCATCTGTGGTGAAGTTCTCTGCAGCGATCGCTCTTTTCTTCCCGGGATCTTTGATACATATCTTTTTTATGGAAGACTGCAGGGTAGGCGTGCTGTGCAGTACATCGTAAAGCCCTTTGCCTACCACGCCAAAGCCGAAGAGGCCGATGGTTAGTTGATCCGTTGATCCGTTGATCTGTTGATCCGTTGATACGTTAATTGGTTGATTCGTTGACAAATGTTCTGAATTTGAAAGTTGAAATAATTGATGCGGTACAAGTCAGTGATCCTTCGGCTTCGCTCAGGATAAACTCCACGATGCCGGGCTATGCACTAATGCTGGTAACCAGGTCTTTCTTTGTTTCTTTAAGCTTTGCGAAAGTCTGCTCCAGGTCGCTGATCAGGTTTGATACTTCTTCCAGTCCAACACTCAGGCGAATAAGGCTGTCGGCAACACCTGCAGCTCTTCTTTTTTCAGCGGGGATACTTTTATGCGTCATCTGCGCCGGGTGACAAAGCAGGCTTTTTACACCGCCTAAACTTTCGGCCAGTTTAAAATATTGGGTACCGCTTACAAAGGCCGTCGCTGCTTCTTCGGTATCATTTTTTAAGGTGAAGGAAACGATGCCGCCAAACCCTTTGCTTTGTTTTTTTGCGATCTCGTGGTTGAGATGGGTTTTTAATCCGGGATAGAATACTTTATCAACAGCAGGATGTGTTTCCAGGAACCCGGCAACGACCTGCGCATTGCGGCAATGCTGCTGTACACGCAGGTGTAGTGTTTCAATGCCACGTATCACCAGCCAGCTGTCGAAGGGAGCCAGGATGGCGCCGCTGGCATTTTGAATAAATTTTATTTTTTCGCCCAGTTCTTTTTCTCTGGTAACAACCAGTCCGGCGATGAGGTCGCTGTGTCCACCCAGGTATTTGGTGGCGCTGTGCACTACAATATCAGCTCCCAGCGTCAGCGGTTGTTGTAAGGCGGGTGATGCAAAAGTATTATCCACGCAAAGTAAACAGGAATTGGCTTTTGCAATCTTTGCAATGGCTTCTATATCGCTCACTTTTAAAGTGGGATTGGTGGGTGTTTCCAGCCAGATGAGTTTGGTATTGGGGGTGATGGCATTAAAAACATTCTCCGCATTGGTAGTATCCACATAATTCACCGTAATGCCGAATTTTTGATAGATGTGGGTGAAGAGACGGAAGGCGCCGCCGTAAATATCATCTACTGCCAGTATCTCATCACCGGCTTTTAAAAGTTTAACAACCGCATCAATGGCTGCCAGTCCGCTTCCGAAAGCAATGCCAACTGTTCCTTTTTCCAGTTGAGCGATGATGCTTTCCAATGTTCCTCTTGTTGGATTATTACTGCGGGCATAATCATAACCCTTGTTCACACCGGGTGCTTCCTGCACATAGGTACTGGTTTGATAAATGGGTACACTGATGGAACCGGTTAAGGGATCTACGGGGATGCTGTGAATGAGTTGTGTTGCGTTGCTCATGATAAGAATGTTTTTTGGTTTATGAAATTTCTTACCAGGAGAGGAGAAAATAATTACCGGATGGAACATTTTTATTACCGCTGCCGGAATTTGTAACTGCCGACAGGGCATAAAAAAACTCATCCGATAAATCAGATGAGCTTTACTATTTTGAAGAAGTATTTTAAGCTTTGAATCTGACTTATCTGTCCCGATGCTTCGACATGCTCAGCACTATCGGGATGGAATTGGCACCTTTTCCCGGTTGTTACCGGGATAGGTTGTCAAGGCTTCATCGGGCCATTACCCTCTGCCTTTCTTGATAAGTGATAATTAAAAGAACTGGTGCAAATATACAGGCGGAATTTTCAAACTGCCAAATAAAAGCCGGAATAAAATTTCCACAGATAAATAAAACCCTTTGCAGTAAAGGGTTTGGCCGGTAAAAATTATTTTATATTCTTCGTCATCCACTCGGCCTGGGAGCTGGCAGATTGTTCCAGGCTGACCAGTTCGGCGATCTTTTCCTGGCCTTTAATAATAGATTTGGTTACCATGCTGTGTTCAATGGCTTCGTCTTCCTTCATGCCCAGGAGTTTGATCATGGGTATCACTTTATCGCTGCCAAAATGTTTGAACAGGGGTTCATCCAGGGCGCTGAAAACGATGATCTTTTCTTTTTCCCAGTTCTTTACAAGTTCCAGCTCTTTTGTGTGCAACGGGTAATGCTCCACAAACACGGGTTTTTTATCTGCCAGTTTTGAAGCATGAACATGTTTTGTTTCCATCACCAGGTTCTCATCCAGGCCCTGCTGCCTGAAGAAATCCCTGAACCTTGCGGCTGTTTCGGGAAACCAGCAAATGAACAGCGAACCGGGTTCTTTCCTGGCCAGGCCGGCACAGGCATTCATTTTGGCGGCGGTGCTCACATAAGCCTTGTCGGTAAAAATATGGTTGTCTGCTGCCTCATCCTTTTTTCCGAATAAATTAAAAATCATAACTGAAATTGAACTGCAAACTTACGCAACAAACCTGCCCTCAACAAATCAGCAATCAATTTGTTTGTATCTTTAGGCTACGTAAGTACACATGGCGAAAGTAAAGAAGGCTTCACCCGAAGAAGTTATCTCCAACGATTTTATTGAAGTATCCGGTGCAAGGGAACACAATCTTAAGAACATCGATATTAAGGTGCCGAAGAATAAACTGGTGGTGTTCACCGGCGTAAGCGGCAGCGGAAAATCATCGCTGGCATTTGATACTATCTACAATGAAGGACAGCGCCGCTACATGGAAAGTTTCAGTGCCTATGCACGCCAGTTTGTGGGCGATATGGAACGGCCTGATGTAGATAAGATCACCGGCCTTTCTCCTGTGATTTCCATTGAACAGAAAACCACCAATAAAAATCCACGGAGTACGGTAGGCACGGTTACCGAGATCTATGATTTCCTGCGATTGTTGTTTGCCAGGATCGGGGAGGCCTACAGTTACAATACGGGGAAGAAAATGATCAAGTTCAGCGAAGAAGAGATCGTAAGCAACATCTTTGAACGGTTTGAGGGAAAGAAGATAAGCCTGCTGGCTCCTGTTGTACGGGGAAGAAAAGGTCATTACCGGGAATTGTTTGAAGACCTGCGCAAGAAAGGATACCTGAAAGTGAGGGTGGATGGGGAAGTGATGGACCTGAAACCCCGCATGCAGGTTGACCGGTACAAGATACACGATATAGAACTGGTGGTAGACCGGTTGGCTTTAACGGATGAAATGAGACTGCGGCTGAGCCAGAGTGTTCAGAAAACGCTGCAGTTGGGGAAGGACCTGATGTTTCTTCTTATCAATGATGATAATAAGATTATTCAATACAGCAAACAACTGATGTGTGAAGATACCGGCATCAGTTATGAAGAACCTTCGCCCAATGCTTTTTCCTTTAACTCTCCGTATGGTGCCTGCCCAACCTGCAAGGGCCTGGGTAATATTTATACCATCGATATGGAAGCGGTGTTGCCGGATACAACCAAGAGTGTAAAAGAGGGCGCCATCATTCCGTTGGGTGAAGAAAGAGAAGCGAGTGTATTCCAGCAGGTAGTTGCGTTCTCAAAAAAACATAAGATCAACCTTGATAAAGCGGTGAAAGATCTTCCAAAAACGCAACTCGACCTGCTTTTGTACGGCGATCTGAATATAAATCCAGCGCTGGAAATGGACCTGAGTGATGAAACGGTTCCTGCAGAATATACCGGAAGCTATGAAGGGATCATCCCGATGCTGAAGCGTTGGTTCAGTTCTCCCTACAGTAACGAAGCATTGCGTACCTGGGTGGAAAAATACATGGTGCTGGCAACCTGTGGCACCTGCAATGGAACCAGGCTAAGAAAAGAAAGTCTCTGGTTCAAAGTAGATAAACGAAATATTGCCGACCTGGGACAGATGAACCTGGATAACCTGGCTGCCTGGTTTGATGGCATTGAGTTAAGATTGACTGATAAGCAAAATGCCATTGCCAAAGATGTGTTGAAGGAAATAAGGGAACGGCTGCAGTTTTTGCTGGATGTGGGACTTACTTACCTGTCACTGAACCGTCCTTCTAAAACCCTCAGTGGTGGCGAATCGCAGCGGATAAGGCTGGCTACGCAGATCGGTTCGCAACTGCAGGGGATCACCTATATTTTAGATGAGCCGAGTATTGGCCTGCATCAACGGGATAACCAACGGTTGATAAGCGCCTTGAAAAACTTACGGGATATCGGCAACAGTGTATTGGTGGTGGAGCACGACAAAGACATTATGCTGGCATCCGATTACCTGGTGGATATCGGGCCCATGGCAGGTAAGCACGGCGGAGAGATCGTGGCGCAGGGTACGCCGCAAACGATACTTGATTCTGAATCTGAAACGGCAAAATACCTTTTAGGGAAGAAAAAGATAGCGATACCAAAAGAAAGAAGAAAAGGCAATGGAAAATTCATTGAACTGAAGGGGGTGACCGGGAATAATTTACGGAATGTGGATGTAAAATTTCCATTGGGTAAACTCATACTTGTTACCGGTGTAAGCGGCAGTGGCAAATCTACGCTCATTAACGAAACACTTTATCCATTGCTGAGCAAATACTGTTATGATTCAAAAACAAACCCGCTGCCTTATAAAACAATAAAGGGGCTGGAGCAGATCGATAAGGTGATCGAGATCGATCAAAGCCCGATTGGACGAACACCGAGAAGCAACCCGGCAACCTATTGTGGTTTCTTTACCGACATAAGGACCTTATTTGCTTCTGTGCCTGAAGCAAAGATCAGGGGGTATACAGCAGGGCGGTTTTCATTCAATGTAAAGAGTGGCCGCTGCGATGTATGCGAAGGAGGAGGTATGCGGGTGATAGAAATGAATTTTTTACCCGATGTATATGTGCATTGCGAAAAATGCAACGGCAGAAGATACAACCGGGAAACGCTGGAGATACGCTATAAAGGAAAGTCCATCAGTGATGTGCTGGATATGACGGTGGATGAAGCCGTGGAATTTTTCCAGGCGGTGCCGTTCATCTACCGTAAAATAAAAGTGCTGCAGGATGTGGGCCTGGGATATATCACCCTTGGTCAAAGCGCTGTTACACTCAGCGGGGGAGAGGCGCAGCGGGTGAAACTATCGACCGAACTTGGAAAAAAAGATACCGGTAAAACCTTTTACATACTTGATGAACCTACCACGGGACTTCATTTCCAGGATATACAGCATTTGCTGGAAGTGATCAATAAGTTAGTGGACAGGGGAAATACGGTATTGGTGATCGAACACAATATGGATGTGATCAAAGTAGCAGACCATATCATCGACATCGGGCCCGAAGGAGGCGACGGCGGCGGAATGCTGTTGTTTGAAGGGGTTCCGGAAGAACTGGTTACTGTGAAGGAGAGTTTTACGGGTAAATTTTTACAGGCAGAGTTAAAATGAAAAATCCATGTCTCATAACCATGGATTTTTATTTTGGGTCATAAAAGAAGTGTAAATGATGTCAACGAAGCAGAAGATTGTGGTTTCAGGGGTAATCTGCGGATATTAAAATATCCATAGCTATCCTTGGGGGTTCGCTTCTGTTGTATCATCGTACACTTACAAAGTTTACAATGCTATTTGAATATTTGTATAACCAGTAACAGGCAGGTGGTGAATATCACTGCAGCCTTGTATGTTCCCGGGGTCATTTGAAAATTATTACTCATAGTATTGGATATTGTCTTTTTAATATACCGCCGGGCACCTTGTTTGTCTTGCTGCCCTTCTTGCAAAAGAACTTTCATATATCGGTCCCAGCCTGATGCCTGCTTTTAATACAATTGAGAAATACGTGTCGGCGTCTTTCAGGTCACCCCGTTGTGTGCCGGCAGGATACCTGGTCATACCAGGATAAATGATGCCTTTTGCTTTATCAGATAATTTATAAGCCAGTGTTGCTTCCTGCGTTGTCAGGTATTTACTGTAAAACGAAGGGTCGATGTAACGCTGGCTTACGTCATCAATATAATCGGTAAAGGTTTTGCGGTATAAAAGTTCCATGCTCACATTGATCCTGTCTGACGCAAAGTATTTTAAACCGGCGCCAAAAGGAATGTTCATCTGTGTAAGTTTGTAAGGTTTGCTGTACGGGTATTCCGGCATGCCCTGTCCTTCCAAACGAAGGGGGTGCAGGTAGTACCAGCTTTTATTTCCGGCAGCATCGGTAAGTGAACCTTGCGGGTTGAAATGGAATACACCAATTCCGCCAAGAACATAAGGCCTTAATCTTGGTTCGTATTCTGAGTTACGGTTAAAAAGCATGGTAGGAAATACT
>DAOQRQ010000013.1:0-19593 GCA_035355815.1 Ferruginibacter sp.
CCTGTCTTTTTTTGAAACAATGCCCCGCAGGTTGCCCGGTCGTTCCAGGAAGGAATTCTTCAGGTCTTTGATGGTACGGTGGTGAGAAACCCTGCACTCACGGCAGTAGTATATGTCGGATATTTTCATAAACTCATTTTAAATCTTTAGAAAGGTAAAGTAAAATAATGTGGCCTGCAATAGTACAAAGCGGGTAGAAACAAGCAGGCGGCCGGTACCCTTTTAGTCGTACGGAACGTTGCAAACGTTTCAGTCGTATAACCGCTTGAGACGTTAAAAGGTTAAAGAAGTTTTTACTACCTTACACAACGACTTGAACATGTTGAACCTATTTAAACGACTGAAACGTTTATGAGAACAGTACTTAAAAAAGACGAGAAGATTTTACTGATAACAAGGCAGCACTGGGTAAAACTGGCGCTTCCTTTTTTTGCCTGGCTGCTGCTGGCCATCATACTGATATGGTGGTTGCAGAACAAAACGGCATTCATTATTGTATTGATCACGGCCCTGTACCCCATGCTGGAGTACATCAACTGGAAATACAATCTCTGGTGTGTGACCAATCTGCGGGTGGTAGACGAAACAGGATTCTTTACCCGTTACTCTAAAGAAAGTCCGCTTGATAAAATAAATAATGTAGAATACGATCAATCCATCTGGGGCCGCCTTTTTGGATATGGCAATGTGGATATACAAACCGCCGCCGAACTGGGTGAAACAAAATACACGCTCATCCACCATCCCAAACTACTTAAAGACACCATCACCCATGCCCAGGAAGAATACAAGAAGATGCAGATAAGCAACCAGGCCACCCAACTGGCGGAAGCCATTGCAAAAACAAATGCCATACAACCTTCCCAGCAAATGGTGGCTGATGAACTGAGTAAACTTTTTGACCTGCTGCAGAAGGGAGCCATCACGCAGGAAGAGTACCTGGCACAAAAGAGTAAGTTAATGGGGAGTTGAGAATGTACCATTCTTTTTTAACACTCACTCCCTGGCAAGCATTGTACCAGCAACAACTAAAATTTAACAACCGCTGTCTTCTTCATTTCCATGTATTGGCACAATTTTTTCCATCTTTGTGCAAACAAAGCAAGTGAAGAAATTTTTACTTTCCCTTTTGATCACAAGTTCCATCGCTGTTAAAGCGCAAAAAGTGGAGAGCATTCATGTGAACCTGTATACCGACAGCCTGAAAAAGGGAACGTTCAACTACATTAATATTGATGGAAAGATGGCGAACGGCAGGTATATTCCTTTAGACAGTACGCATCTCATCTTCCAGTCCTCGGCCGGGAAATTTGTTGGTAACAGCCTTTGGATAGACCGGAATACCACATTGGAAAAAGTGGATGTAAAAGTAACATTGAGAAACAACCCCTCCCTGTATAAAGAATTCAGCATCTATATCAAGAAACAACCGGATCCTGAATTAAAGACGATGGATGACCTGATGAAGGGTTCCAAAGAAAAAAGCAAGAGATCAAAATAATAAGAATACCACAAAATCAAAATGCCCGGTGAATCTGGAAGATGCGCCGGGCATTTTTTAATGGTCTGACGTCCCCGTCTGACCATTATTTTTATTTATATCATTTCATCGTCAGACGATGGCTTATGCAAACTTCTTAGCGTCTTCCAAAAACTTGGCAAGGCCAATATCGGTAAGCGGGTGCTTCAGCAACCCAAGGATCGAATCTAGCGGGCAGGTGCAAACATCGGCGCCGGCTTCCGCACAACTGATGATATGATTAGGGTTGCGTATAGAAGCAGCCAGTATCTCTGTTTTAAAACCCTGGATGTCGAATATCTGGCGTATCTGGTGAATGAGGATCATACCGTCCCAGCCACTGTCGTCGATACGGCCGATGAACGGAGAAACATATGTTGCCCCGGCCTTGGCAGCAAGGATGGCCTGCCCGGCACTAAATACCAGGGTACAGTTTGTTTTGATACCGTTATCGCTGAACCAATTCAGCGCTTTGATACCGTCTTTTATCATCGGCACTTTTACCACGATGTTGGGGTGGATCGCCGCCAGTTTTTTTCCTTCGGCCACGATGCCGTCAAAATCGGTAGAGATCACTTCGGCGCTGATATCGCCGTTCACCGTTTCGCAAATGGTTTTGTAATGAGCCATCACGGCATCGCTGCCCTTGATGCCTTCTTTCGCCATCAGCGAAGGATTGGTGGTAACCCCGTCTAAGATTCCGAGGTCGTTTGCTTCTTTAATCTGTGCCAGGTTGGCGGTGTCTATAAAAAATTTCATTGGCCCCTATCCCCTAAAGGGGGACTAACTTTTAAATGGTGAGTTAATTTATTCCGGCAAAAGTAAAATAATTAAAAGAGTAAACTTAAAATATTTATCTACGAAAAAAGTTGGGAGGCTGAAAAGAAAAATTTCAAAGTCCCCCTTTAGGAGATAGGGGCATAAAAAATGGCAAGTTACTTACATCGCACCGCTCAACCACCTACCCTTGCTACCTTCCGGTCCTGGGGGAGTTCAGCAGGAGCTGGTCGTATAAGACTTGCCGGCGCAAAGATAAGGAACGAAGGGCAATTAAGAATTTTAAATTTAAAGGATGAGGCTGGATACTGGTCGCTTGCAGAGCCGAAATTTTTTATAACTTCTTTTATAATCGAACTTCATCCAGTGACCAGTATCCGGCATCTTATACCTAAAAACTTATCCCCGGCTGATCCGTACGTGAATTTATCTTTCCCACACCGATCAACTGGTCGGCCCGGTCGGTAAAGGATTTGTAGTACATAAGAATGGTATAACCGTTCTCTGTTTCCCAGTAATCGCCTTCCAGGTCACGTTTTTGGGCAGGATTATTTTTATCAACAGCGATATAAGTATAATTGTAATACCCCTGTTTTAAAAATACCGTACACTCATACACACCCTTTGCTGCATTAAAAATCATTTTGGTCTTATCATTCATCTCGTAACTGGTAAGCTGACCGGCCAGGTAAATATCTTTATCTGCATACGGTGTTCCGTTGGGTGCCGCCAGGTTAAAATGAACCGTTGCAAAATCGCCCTGCCAGTAGGGATTGATGGTTTCATAGGTTTCAACCAAAAACATACCGTTCAGGTCGCGGAAATAAACATACCGTTGTCCGCTCCGGTCAGCATCAGGAAATAAATAAATATCCGTAGCTGTTTTTTTATAGTCGGCTTTTTCTACCCGGTCGCTCTGCAAGCGAAAACTCCGCAGGTCGAGCCAGCGCCATTCTTTACCCCCGGGGAAGATGCAGTTATTCTCCGAACTGTACTCCAGCGAAGTGCCACGTACAAATGTGGGAGGAATGTCTTTCAGCGCATTGTCCCAGCGGTTGTTCTGCAGTATCACCACTTTAACCTGCTGTGCAGCGCTGAATGTATTCAGTCCGTTGATATTTGCCGTGAACTGTATCTTTTGATGTGTTTTAAACAACTGCGGGGTAAACGGCTGAAGCACTTTTGCACTGATAGCCGCTTTCTGATCCAGCACCAGCATTCGTCTTGTAAAAGCCAGTTTCGACGTATCACCGTCGAGATAAACCTTTAAAATATAATTGCCCGAAAGCGTGATCGTAGTACTCCTGTCGGGCAGCATGGCCTGGTAATGGGTGTATTTTGTGAGTGCGATAGACGAATAGCGGTAATTGCTGATACGCTGTTGCGTAAATCCTTTTATGTACAGGAAGGGACTGATATCAACAGGTTTCCAGTTGTAATCGCAAAGCTGGAAACTGTAATAGTAACTTTTAACATTGGCATCCAGGTCGTCGAAATTAAGTTCCAGCTGATCGCCGCTGTTCATGCTGTAAACGGGCAGCGACAACTGGTCGCCATACATGTGAAACCTCACTCCTTTGATATTGTCTTTATACACCGCTTCGGTAACCTGCGAAAAAGCAGCATGGCAGAAAACAAGGCAAAGGAAAAGATAAAAGGCTTTCCTGGCTGCGGGGTATGGTTTAAATTTTGTCATGTTGCCCTCGATCGTTGCGTTTAAATAAATACATTTGTAAGATACCAAATATATGCCGATTGAATGTATCTGTATTCATAGCAAGACGAATAGCCTTTAACCGGCAGAAGACCTTTTCCAAATTCATCATACGCCTGGCCATCATTGCTACGGCCATCAGCGTGGCCATTATGATCGTAGCCATGAGTTTTGTGAACGGTTTCCAGGGAGTTATCAGCAATAAGGTATTCAGTTTCTGGGGACATATACGGGTACTGCAGAATGTAGAGAACCGGGTGAGTATTGCCGAAGAATACCCCATCACAAAAAACGATACGGTGGAAAGATACCTGCATTCTTTGCCCGAAGTAAGATCGGTAGAACGATATGCCACCAAATCGGCCATCATAAAATACGGCGGAGAGATAGAAAGTGTTTTACTGAAAGGCGTTGATCCCTCATTTGATTTTAACAGGCTGCAACCTTTTTTGCAACAGGGCCGCTGGATCAATTTTAAAGACAGCGGTTACAGCAATGAAATAAATTTATCGGCCCATACCGCCAGCCAGCTTAAGGCAACCATCAACGACAGCGTATTTGTTTTCTTTTTCCGGGAAGACGGAAGCAAAACAGCCCGCTGGCTGAAGATCGCCGGTATTTATAAAACAGCCATTGATGAATACGACCGCAACTTTGCCATTGCTGATATCAACCTCATCCGCCGCCTCAATGGCTGGGAGCCCGGCCAGATCGGTGGCTACGAGATCTTCCTGAAAGATTACAGGCAAACCGATAAAGTGAACGAACTTATTTATGCTGAAATGCCGCAGACATGGTACAGCAAAACCATCAAAGAAATTTACCCGAACATATTCGACTGGCTTAACCTGCAGGGACAAACAAAAAATATCCTGCTCATCATCATGCTGGTGGTTGCCGTGGTAAATCTCATCACCTGTCTTCTTATTTTAGTGCTGGAAAGAACAAGGATGACGGGTGTATTAAAAGCATTGGGCGCTTCCGACTGGCAGGTACAGCAGGTATTCCTGTATAACACGTCGGTGATCGCTTTTACAGGCGTACTTGCCGGTGCTGTTCTTGGACTGGGTATTTGCTGGCTGCAGGAAAGAACCGGTTTCATTAAACTGAATGAAGAAGCGTATTATATGGCACAGGCCCATGCCGATGTGGTTTGGTGGCAGGTGCTATTGATATGTGCAGTTACGCTGCTCATTGCATTTGCCACATTGATCATTCCTACTTTGCTCATAAAAAAAGTGAGGCCGGTGAAGGCGATACAGTTTCGGTGATACGTTAACTGTTAATACGTTAATCCGTTAACTGGTTAATTCGTTAATCGGGGAAGATAATTCAGATTCTTACACCCAACACTAATTAACGGATTAACGAATCAACGGATTAACGGACCACCGGATCAACAACTACACCACATGCGACAATATGATCCCCGTTGCCACCGCCGCATTCAATGATTCTGCCTCTCCGATCCTGGGTATGGTTATTTTTTCGTTCACCAGTTGCATCACTTCATCGCTTATTCCATGTGCTTCGTTTCCAATGATGATAATTCCTTCTTTCAGCTTTCCAAAAGAAGATAGTCCTTTGCCCTGCAATGAAGCAGCATATACCTTAACCCCTTTGTTTTGCTGCAACCAGGTTACCAGGTCGGTATACAGCACATTCACCCTTCCCAGGCTTCCCATGGTTCCCTGTACTACTTTTGGATTGTATATATCCGCTGAACCAACAGAACAAACCAGGTGCCGAATGCCAAACCAATCGGCAATGCGCAGGATGGTGCCCATATTACCAGGATCCTGTATGGTGTCCAGCACAAGTGTTATGCTGCCTTTGGTTTCAATATCAACAACAGGGCTTCTTTTTTCAAACACAGCCAGTACCTGGTTGGGCGTTGTTAACGCAGATATCTTTTCCAGTTCAAAAAACTCCACTTCATTGAACGAAGTTGAATCATGTGAACGCAGCAGCTTTTCATTCTCCTCCAACCATTCTTTTACAGCAAATACTTCTTTGCAGGCAAAAGCGCCTGTTTTCAACAGTTCCGGTACCAGTTTTGGCCCTTCTGCAATAAACAGGTTCAACTCATCTCTTAATTTTTTGTGCTGTAAACTTTGAATATATTTGGTATGTGGTTTGCTAATCATCGTTGCCTGAATTTTTTTTATGCATTTAAAAATACCGGATAAAATCTCCCGCTACAAACTTACCGCCTGTTTTTTATTATGCAGTATCCTACTTTCAGCCTGTAACTGGTTCGTCATTCCCCGGAAATATCCCGGGAACAAGCCCTTTGTTTTTAAGAACAGTATTGATGTAAAGGGAGGCAACTTCAGCAAAGACGACCGGGCCATCCTGAAACAGCGGCTGAATGCACAACTCGACGACAGCTCCCGGATCAACACAAAAGATTCATGGATCATTTTACATTATATAGAAAGACCGCCTGCATACGACAGCGCTTCTGCCGGTCAGTCGGCACGCAATATGGAAGCATCCATGCGGCACCTGGGTTATTACCGGTCAAGGGTGGAGTATAAAGCTGATACTACCGTAAAGGGTGAACAGCAACGGGTTCATGTACAATACAGCGTGGAGACCGGCAAACCTACCCTGATCGATACCATCATGTATATTTTACGAAAACCCGACCTGCAGCAACTGGCCCTGGAGAATGTCAAAGAAAGTTTCATCAGGAAAGGAAATCCGGTAACCAAGGCAGCAGTATTGGCAGAACTGAACAGGATGGTGAACCTGTACCGGAACAATGGTTATTATAAATTCTCATCCGAAGAACTGATCATGCGGGGCGATAGCACGGTTGCTGTGCTCACCACCATTACCGACGATATATTTGAACAGTTGAAGTTACTGGAAGAAGCGAACCTTGCCCGGAATTCTCCTACCGTTAAACTGGCTGTGGTGCTCAATCCGCCTGCCGACAGCAGCAAACTGAAAAAATATTATATTGATAACATCTATATTTTCCCGGATTACCGGAATGGAGATAAACCAACGGATAATTCACTGCTGACAACCCTGGCAAAGAAAAGAGACTGCGATACCTGCCGGGTAAATTTTATCGTGAAGTATCATAAAAAATTATTCCGAACGGGCTTTCTTCGGCGGAGCCTGGCTGTACGCCGGGGCGACTTTTACAACCAGGATAATTTTTATAAAACACTCAATAACTTTTCCAGGGCGGGTGTATGGCAAAGCACCAATATCCAGGTAGCGGAACACAAAGACAGTTTAACAGCGAAGGACAGCATACGCAAAATTGACCTGCTTGTTCAACTGGTTCCCGGAAAAAGATACGGGTTTGAAGCCGGTATTGAAGCCAGCTATTCTGCCCAAAGCAACAGCAACAACGTTACAGCAGCCAATGCCGGTAACCTGCTGGGCCTTTCGGGCAATCTTACCGTGCTCGACCGTAACTTACGCAAAGAAGGAATCAACATGTCGCATTCGCTGCGGGCCGGTATAGAACTGAACTTTAAACCAGACAGCAACAACCGGAAGAATATCGTAAACTCAAATGAAGTGAGTTATTCCAACACGATCGTATTTCCCCGTTTCATCTTTCCATTAAAGAATCTTACAAACGACAGCCGGCTTTCCAATACCAAATCGTTCATCAATTCAAAAGTGGGGTATATCAACCGAATCAACCTCTTCAACCTGCAATCGTTCAATTTTGCCATCGGGTATGACTACAATCAGCAGATAAAAAGAAGTACGGATGCAAGAAACAGCAGGCGCTGGATATTTAAACCCCTCAATATTGAATTTGCCCGTTTGTATAATGAAACCGACAGTTTCAAACGAACACTGGAAGAGAATCCCTTCTTACGGTATTCCTTCAACACTTCATTAGTAGCCGGCTCCAGCATCGGTTACCAATCGGTGAAAGTGAACAACAGGCATCCCAACCGTTCGCATGCTTTTAAAGTGAACGTGGAAGAATCGGGGTTGCTATGGGGCCGCTTTGGTTTCTTTGAAAGGTATATGCGGCAGTTTGTCAAAGCAGATGTGGAATACATCTTTTCAGCCACAAGACCCAAGTCGGCTTTTGTTTTCCGTATGTTTGGCGGTGTTGGCATTGCAGCAAAAGGAGATACCACGCTTCCCTTCTTTAAACAATACTTTGGGGGAGGCAGCAGCAGCATGAGAGGCTGGCCGGTAAGAGGTATTGGCCGTGGATCGCAGCCACTTACTCCTTTTGGACAAAATAAATTCAATGACCGGACCGGCGACATACAACTAGAAAGTAATATCGAGTATCGCTATACCATCGCACAGATCATCCCCAATTCGGTAGTATTAAGAGGCGCTTTATTCCTCGACATTGGCAATGTATGGAATACCCGTAACTCAAAACCCGGAGGCGGAACAGACAGCGCCCAGTTCCAGTTCAAAAATTTATATAAAGAAATGGGCGTGGCGGCGGGTGCAGGTTTCCGGCTCGACTTCAACTATGTAATTCTCCGCTTCGACCTGGGCTTCCGTATCAAGCGTCCCGACCTGAGTGAGAACGATGGCTGGCAATTGCCCGGTGTTTCATTCAATAATATTTTTAAACGGGGAGAACAGGTACCCGATCCCAATAACCCCGGCGGTACTTACAATGATAACCGGTATAAGAAATGGCGGTACGAGAATTTTAATATGAGTATCGGGATAAATTATCCTTTTTAGAAAACGTTAACCCGTTGATTGGTTAATACGTTAACTGGTTTTGAATCTATACAGGATCCTTCATTTTATTGTGCCTGGGAGACTTTGCAACAAATCTAATATACCCATTGAGTTTAGCTAATATTTTTTCAGCTTCCGCTACCAACTTATCTGCCTTACCGATTTCAATAATATTTCTTCTTTTACACTTCGAAAGCCATGATTTTGTTTCCTGCAGTGAGCCCCTTGAATAAAAGAAAAACTGCTTACTTTCTTTATAGTAGAAACGGCCATATCCTTCAGCAATATTTGCTGAAATTGAATCAGCAGACCTTACGATCTGCTTACCGATTGTCTCCCGCTGAAACCCATTCCAGCTATTTACCAATTCCCATATCTCATCAGAAAAAGATTCTGCCAATTGATAAACTTCTAATTTCTCCAGCGTATAGTCCATAATAATGAGTCCACGGATTAACCGATTAACAAATTAACGGATTAACAAGTTAACCATTCAGTGATTTTTCCAGTTCTTCGATGGTGGTTCCCTCATCAACCTTAAATTCCCCGATACGTGTACGGCATAAACTGCTCAGATAAGCACCGCAACCCAACGCTGCACCAAAATCGTTCGCAAGACTTCTGATATAAGTTCCGGTAGAACAAACCACTTTGAAATGCACAACAGGCAATTCAAAGGATGTGATCTCAAATGACCGGATAAAAATTTTTCTCGCTTTCAGTTCCACTTCTTCTCCCCTGCGTGCCAGTTCATATAAGGCCACCCCGTCTTTTTTTATTGCGGAGAACATGGGCGGATATTGATCGATCTCGCCAATGAATTTCTCCGTTGCGGATCGTATCATTTCTTCTGTAAGAAAAGAGTGGTCTTTCTGCTGTTGGGGTTCACTTTCCAGGTCGTAAGTAGGTGTAACTGCGCCGAGTGTGATACTGCCGGTATACTCCTTTTCCTGCGCCATGTATTCATTTATCTTCTTGGTGAACTTACCGGTGCACACAATAAGCAATCCCGTTGCAAGCGGATCCAATGTACCGGCATGCCCGATCTTTTTTATCTGGAGCAGGCTGCGGAGTTTTCTTACTACATCAAATGATGTCCAGTGAAGCGGCTTATTTATCAACAGCACTTTCCCATCCAGGTAGGGTTGCTGTATCAACGGATCAACGGGTACCCGCTCTTTACGTTCGGGCTTTTCGGGCTTCTCTCCTGCTTCCGCCAGCTTATTGGTATACCTGATTCTATATGTTTGTTTGCGTGCCACTGTTATTTTTGCAAAGGTAAAGATTGAAAGTTCAATAGAACCTGCTGAAAATATATTCATAGCGATCTGTAAAATCACTCTAAAAACCCATAGGGCTGAAATTTTGGTAACCTGGGTAAACTATGTGAACTGAGCCCCGCAGGGGCGGCATTTTCTTTTATAGTCTGTTGTAAAGAGACGATCTTAGATATCACAGAAGGAAGTTAATCACTAATTGCTATATCGCCTGCCTCGCCTTCAACTCCAGGTACTTATTCACTGCATTAATAGTAAGCTGCTCCGGCGGAGTTAACACCGACAGTATCCCGTGTTTTCGTAACTCTTTTACGATAAGCCTTTTTTCGAAGGCAAATTTTTCGGCGATGGTCTTAACGTAAACATCTTCTACATTCCGGGCATCCAGGTCGCTGAGCTGGTGCAGCTCCGTGTTTTCGAAGAACACCACCATCAGCAAATGATGCCGGGCAATTGACCGTAAATAATTCAACTGTCGGTAAAGTCCGTTCAGTGATTCAAAGTTGGTATACAATACCACCAGGCTGCGGTGCTTTACCCGGCTGCGTATCTGCATGTAAAGCATTTCGTAATCACTTTCTAAAAAAGCCGTCTCCTGGTTGTACAGTAATTGCAGAATATTTTCCCGCTGTATCGGTTTACGGTCGGCAGCGATGACCGATCCCATCTTATTGGCAAATGTCATTACTCCTATCCTGTCTTGCTTTTGCAGACAAACATTGGCAAGCACCAGGGTACTGTTGATGGCATAATCTAAAAGCGTGAGCCCGCCAAAAGGCATTTTCATCAGTCGTCCTTTATCGATCACACAATACACCTGTTGCGAACGTTCATCGGTATAACTGTTCACCATCAGCGATGCTTTACGGGCCGTGGCCTTCCAGTTCACGCTGCGGATATCATCTCCCCGTACGTACTCCTTTATCTGCTCAAACTCCATGCTGTGCCCAAGCTTACGCATACGCCGGTTACCCTGTTCACTTTGTATGGTTGTTTGCGATAGCAGGGCATACTTACGCATCTGCAGGTAAGATGGATAAACAGGTACTGTCTGTGCCGCTTCGATATTGTACCTGCGCTTCAATAAACCCAGTTGCGAGCGGACATAAAGGATGATACGTCCAAAATGATACTGTCCCCTTTCCACCGGCCGCAGTTTGTACGAAATATTCTTTTGTTCCCTTGCCTTAAACCGGTACTCCAGTAACCAGTCCCTTATCTGGAACTGCACCGGCAACTCATCAATGATCTCCATGCGAACGGTGAAGGGCATATTGTTCTTCACCTGCATTTCAATTTTGTTCTCATCGCCGTTACTCAGGCGGTCTGCCATCAACCGGCTGGCCGCAGGTGTTCTGCTCAACGCAAATAAGAACAGGTAGTCTACAAAGATCAATACAATAAAAACAAAGAAAAGGATCTTTGCATATGGGAATAATACAGGCAGCAGGAAAGAAATTACAAACAGCACCATACAAAACCCCGCCAGCAGGTAGATCCTGCGGGTGAGATACAAGGCGCCGATATATTTCTTTATGAATTCGGGCATGATTTACCTGGGTACTTCTATGGATTTTAAAATGGTATCGATCAGGTCATCTTCGGTAACCCCTTCCATTTCCTTCTCTGGTGTAAGGATAATGCGGTGCCTCAATACATGCGGCGCCATTTCCACCACGTCTTCCGGCGTTACAAAATCACGCCCCTTGATAGCCGCACTGGCTTTTGCCGACCGCAGTATGGCCAGCGATGCCCGGGGCGAAGCGCCCAGGTATAAAGCAGGATTATTTCTTGTTTCATTCACGATCCGGGCAATGAACTCCACGATCTTTGGTTCGGTGATCACCGACTGAACCTGTGTACGGTAATGCTGGATATCCACCGGCGATAATATCTTTCTTACATCATGCAGCATCTGCAACTGCGATTTTCCCTGCTGACCGTTTAAGATGGCGATCTCTTCTTCCAAGGAAGGATACTTCACTTCTATCTTAAAAAGAAAACGATCCAGTTGCGCTTCGGGTAATCGATAGGTTCCTTCCTGCTCAATGGGATTTTGGGTGGCCAGTACAATAAAAGGGATCTGCATTAAATGGGTATGCCCGTCCACCGTAACCTGGCGCTCTTCCATTACTTCAAACAAAGCCGCCTGCGTTTTTGCAGGTGCCCGGTTTATCTCGTCTATCAGCACGATGTTACTGAATACCGGACCTGATTTGAATTTAAATTCTCCTTCTCTTGGATTGAATACCGAAGTACCGATCACATCACTGGGCATCAGGTCGGGCGTGAACTGGAGCCGGGAAAAATCCACATCTATGATCTTTGCCAGCAGTTTTGCCGTTAATGTTTTGGCAACACCGGGTACGCCTTCAATTAAGATGTGGCCATCGCAGAGCAACCCGATCAGCAGCAGGTCAACCATTTTATACTGCCCTACGATCACCCGGGCAATTTCGTTGCGTATCTCATGAACCGACCTGTTAAGGCCGCTGAGGTCGATGCGTTGTTGAAAAAGATTTTCTTCCATCAGTTTTTATTTTTATGAAAATGTTGAATTTGTTCGTTCAATGAAAGCAGGCGGTAATCATCTACCTGTTCGCTTGCCTGCACATCGGCAATGCTGCGGTAAAGCGATTCCACTTTATCTTTCGGCACACCACTCTTCCTGCTCAGCGATATTATGAAATCATCATTGACCACATTGGTGTTCAGGAAATACTTGTTGCGGATGAATTCGTTGAAATACGTGATCATCTTGTCGGAAATATTCCTGTTGTCTTTTTTCTGCAGATATAACCGGCCGATGGTTTCGGTAAAGGTAACGGTTGTGTTCTCATTGGGCTTGCGCTGGTCGATGATGCGTTGTATGCGTTTGCCGCCAAAAAGCACATACAGCAACAGCAATACCAGGCCTGTCCAGAAAGCATATTTCAGCGGCGGGTGTTTCATTATCTCACTGAAGGTGGAAAAATTTCCATCACCGTCCCTGCGGCGGCGCAGTTTGTTGTAGTAATCATCCCAGTACACGTGTTGCGGAACTTCTGCTGTAAAGGCCAGGCTTTGCTGCATGTATTTATAATTATTGTTCTTCAGCAGGAAATAATTACTGAATGCCCGGGGATCGCAATGCAGGTATATCTTACCATTGCCATAAAAATACACAATGGAGTTGGGCTGAAGTTTTTCGTTAAGGCCAACGATCCTTGTGCGGCCCGTATCGATCTTAGTAAAATAATTATTGAAGGGATAATAGAAATAAGACCGGGTTGAATCCGGATCTACCAGCGAGCGGGTACCGGTTTGCACCAGGTCGGCAAAACCAAAAAGGGAATTGAGATTAATCTTGGTCCTGCAGTTGATCTTTTCCTGCAGTATCTCATCAATATAACCGGCCGCAATGAACAGGTCGTTACCCTGGCTTACAAATTCCAGCATGGCGTCCGCTTCTTCCTCATCCACCAGCAGGGCCTGCGAAATGCAGACGTACAAAGCAGCCGTATCGCTGATATCTTTCCATGTTTTAGAAAAAGGCTGGCGTATGTTGCGGATGGTATTGGCCGTATACAGCGCCTCTACCTGGCGATAGGCAATACTGGCGCCAAAAGGATTGTTATCTTTTTTTGAAAAGGTCTCTTTCAGCACCGGCAACTTTGGCTCCTGCTGCTTTTGGCAGGAAAACAACAGCAAGGCCAATAGCAGCGTAAGAAAAAGATATGTGAATGTATTGCGCAACCGGCGGCTATATTTTCTGGTTAAAGTTTTTAAATCCTGTTTCTATTTTCTGGTACGTATCCCGGTCTACCTCAAACTCACCATACCAAACATATTCATAGTTCAGTGTGAGTGATGCTAGATCGTTCTGAAGCGACGTTTCTTTCAGTTCCCGTACATACTGGTAATTGGTTTTATCCGGGGCCAGTTGCAGCAGTTCCTTTGCCGCCAGCTTATGCAGCGAGCGCAGGTATTGGTACCTTACAGCCAGGCGGAGATTATTATGCTGCAATGCCTGGTTCACCAGTGCATCAAAATCAGTTTCTGAATTGATCTGCTCTTCTTCCACTTCTGCATTCACGGCTTTTGCTGATTTGCTCTCACGCCTGAAAACGCCTTCTGATAAAAATAACCGGTATACAATGAAGAGGATAAAAAGACCTGCAAGCGTCCACAATAATGCCTGCACAAAACCGGAAGACAGCAGCCGGTCCAGGAAACCCGGGCCGGTTGACTCTGACTGTTTTGGTTTCTTCTTTTCCTTATCCTGTTTATCTTTCAGCAGGCTGTCGATGTATTTGATGTAGGCAAATTCTTTGGCATTCTTCCAGCGCCGGATCGAATCGGCCGGAACGCTCAGGCCATTCAGGTAAAGGGTGGTATCGGTTCCCTGCTTTCCCGAAACTTCTGTGTTAAGGGTATGATCTTCCGACGGGGTGCCGGTTTCCTCATCAGCAGGCATCACTTCTGTATCATCATACGAAGATTCATTTCTTAACAACGAGGAATCAACATAGAGGTATCTCTTTTGCTGCGCCGAAGCCGCAGAAAAGAATAATAATGCCGCTATTGATATGCTGATGAATTTATTCATATTCCTTTTTCAGCCGGTGGATGATGCCATCGGGACGGATATAATAGCCTTTCTTGTGTAAGCGGATAGGATGAATTACAAAATACCAGATGATGAATGCGAGTGAAACAGATAATATCAATACACTTGCCCACACCGGCAGGCCCGGGTTATTTGCTTTGTCATATGTCTGGCTCATCAGGTGAGTAACATAGCTTTCAAAAAAAGCAGCTACAATAAAAACGGGGATCAAACTTATTAAAACCTTGGCTGCATCTTTGGCTCCCCGTTTAAACGAAACAAACCTTGAATAGGTTTTGGGGAATAATATCCCGCTGGCCAGTATGAACCCGGCGGTGGAAGCGATCACAATGGCAGATATCTCCAGGGTGCCGTGTATCCATATCACCATCACCGATTTTATACCCAGGCCTTTTGAAAAGAACAGGTATTGAAAACACCCCAGCATCAACCCGTTCTGCCACATCACCCAAATGGTAAGTATGCCCAGGGTAAACCCGAAAATGAATGAAAGAAAAGCCACCCGGATATTATTGAACCCGATGCGTACGAACATGGAAAAGGGGTTATCGTCTTTATACACGCCAAAGGGATCGCCTTTGGCAATATTCTCTTCGGTCATATCCACATACCCGTCGCCCAGTACGCCCCGTATGAATTGTTCGTTGTACATGGAAGAGAACACGCCGATGGCAACAAAGAGAACAAAAAGAACCGTGGTAAATAAAAAGATGGAATGGTATCGTTTGAATAAAAGCGGCAGTTCGTATTTCCAGAAAATGAAGATGCGGCTGTACTTTTCTTTTTTATTGCGGTAGATACTTTGATAAATGCCGGCGGCAATGCCGTTTATCCAGCGGGTTACCTTACTTTTTGGATAAAATGTTTTTGCATAACTCAGGTCATCGATGAGGTCAACAAAACGTTCTGCCGTTATATCGGGGTTATCGGTAGGCGCATGCTGGTATTCGTTCCACTTCTCCGCATTCTTCTTGATGAACATTGCTTCCCGCATAGGGCCAAATTAAGGTTTTGAATTAAAGGGTACAAATTCGTCTTTTTTCAGGAATAAAAAAACTCCTGTTCATGCATACGCTGTACCCGGCAATTAGTAATTTGCAGGCATCATGTCCATTATTTCAATCGGCACTGCCTTTAATATCGACCTGGAATTTGAGATCGCCGAATTTCATAAACGCCTGCTGGCCTATATGCTCGATTTTGTGTTGCTGGTGATCTACCTGTACAGCATGAAATACCTGCTGTATACCGGGTTCATCCTGTCGCTGGAAGAAAATATGGGCCTTGATATTCTCATCATATCCTTACCCATGTTACTGTATTCCCTGCTTACTGAACTGTGGATGAACGGCCAAACGGTTGGTAAAAAGATCATGGGCATACGGGTGATAAGCCTGGAAGGCGGCGAACCAACCCTGGGCCAGTTCATGCTGCGCTGGATCACCAAATTCTTTGAGTGGCCCTTCTTCTTTGGCTATATCGCTTTTTCAAACTTTAACGTGGTTGCGTATGCATTTACCACCGGGCTGTTTGGCATCGCCGTAGTTATCATTATCGCCGTTTCGCCCCGGAACCAGCGGCTGGGTGATATGATCGCCGGTACGGTGGTGGTGAATGCAAAATCGGCATTAACCGTTGCCGATACGGTTTTTATGAACATTACTAAAACAGATTATAAAGTGATGTTCCCGCAGGTGATGCGGCTGAGCGACCGCGACATCAATACCATCAAAACCGTTTTAACCCAGGCAGGTAAACGAAACAATTACGATATGTGCCACCGGGTGGCCCTTAAAATAAAAGAAGTGCTCAACATAGAATCGGACCTGTATGTTGACCAGTTCCTGGAAAAATTGCTGGAAGATTACAATTACCTGGCAACCCGGGAATGAGCATTTATCTTAAAAAACTGGCTGCCCCGATACCGAATATCATGAACAATACGATCAGGCACAGGTATACGATCGTGAGTATCCCCATCATTTTATACAGGTTCTTTAAATTCAGAAAAGAATTGTTCAATGTTTCCTGGTCGTTTGTGTACAGGGCCATTTTCATTTTAGATGCAAACCGGTATAAGAACAACGACATTACAAAATACAAAACGGCAATGATAAGATAAAAAACAGCGGCAAAGCCGGCGCCGATGACCGAACTGTTTCCGTACGTACTGCTCATACTACCTAAGAACACGCCTGTAAAAAGACCGGCAATGGCCACGATCACACTCAGTACAAAGCCTACAATGCTTAAGAAGTTTGCCCACCTGGCTGTTTCAGAAAGATATATGTGAGCCGATTGATCGATCTGCAGATCGCTGTTTAAAAGATTCTGATTGGGTTCCATAACAGTTGTTTTGATTTATGAGTGAACGAATATGTAAAACTTCCGGCACAATGCAAAAGAAAAGCCGTTGAAATATTTCAACGGCTTTTCTTTAAGGCTATAATATGTTTTATTAATTAAATTGGGTAGCAGTGGTTACCGCAAACACGATCACTACCAGGTAAAATATCAGTCCTACCACCTGCAGGGCAATACCTATGATGGAACAGATACGACCGGCCCGGATATTATTATACGAAGCTTCGGAATAAAGTTCGGGGTTGGCACGGTACATACTTACGTCTTTGTTTGAAATTACAAGGGCAATGATGCCGCAGATGAAACATACCACAATGGATAGTATCCCTAATACCAGTGTAGCGGTTGCATTGGGAAGCGGGGCAGCGTTTACATTGATGTTGCTGCGGTTCTGGTAATCCTTGTTTTGTTCGTTCATGCTAGTAGTTGTGTTTTGGTAATTACTATTTTATAAATATAGCTGAGCAGGATAATGCCTGCACAGAGAAGATATGAATATCTGAGGATAAGGGCACCTTTCCTGATCTTAAAGATCAAATGTAATACTAAGATCACGAAAAGAACCAGCACAGGCAACAAGGCAGGGTACATTTGAAAACTGGCTGCCATATCCCCTCTCAGCAGCAATAAGAAGCTACGCTGCATACCACAACCCGGGCAATCGGTATGCGTGATCTTTTTGAACAGGCAGGGAAGCTGGTGCTGCTCAAGCCAGCCTACGATATTTAGAAAGTAGAACGACATTAATTGTTGTTGGGACGTTAACTGGTTAACACGTTAATTAGGTAATTAGGTAATCCGTGAGCACATCTGTCAATCAGCACAAACGAATTTACAGATTAACTAATTAACGGATTAACTAATTAACGGATTAACAGATTAACGGATATACGGATTAACGGATAACGTTCCTAATACGCCCTTGCAAACAACACCCGTTGCGTACTTGGTTTACCGGTTAAGATGCAGGCACCGCTTTCCTGTTTGTTATCCAAAGGAATACAACGGATGGTGGCCTTGGTCTGTTCCTTTATCTTGTCTTCTGTTTCGGCCGTGCCGTCCCAATGAGCAGAGATGAAGCCGCCTTTTTCATCCAGCAGTTTTACAAACTCATCCCAGGTATTGGCGGGCCGGATGCTCTCGTTTCGGAAAGCAAGTGCCCGGTTGTAAATATTCTGCTGAATTTCTTCCAGCAGGCTTGCGATATTACCGGCCAGTCCTTCCAGCGACATGCTGTTTTTTTCTTTGGTATCCCTGCGGGCAACTTCCACCACGTTGTTTTCCATATCACGCAATCCCATGGCGATCCGCACGGGCACACCCTGCAGTTCGTACTGGGCAAATTTCCAGCCGGGGCGGTTGTTATCATTGTTATCGTATTTAACCCGGATGCCCCGGGCTTTTAATGAAGCCATGATCTCATTCGCTTTTGCATCAATGGGTGCTTTGCTTTCTTCACCTTTATAAATAGGCACGATCACCACCTGGAAGGGAGCGATCTTCGGCGGCATTACAATGCCCTGGTCATCGCCGTGGGCCATTATCAATGCGCCGATAAGCCGGGTGGATACGCCCCATGATGTTGCCCACACATATTCCTGTTTGTTCTCTTTATTTAAGAACTGCACATTGAATGCTTTGGCAAAGTTCTGTCCTAAGAAATGGGAGGTGCCTGCCTGTAATGCTTTTCCATCCTGCATCAACGCTTCAATGCAATAGGTATCTTCGGCACCGGCAAAACGTTCGTTCGGTGTTTTCACTCCTTTTATTACCGGTACGGCCATATAGGTCTCCACAAAATCGGCATACACATTCAGCATCTTTACGGTTTCTTCCACCGCTTCTTCTTTGGTTGCATGAGCGGTATGCCCTTCCTGCCATAAAAACTCAGCCGTGCGTAAGAATAAACGGGTACGCATTTCCCAACGAACCACGTTGGCCCACTGGTTGATCAGTAAAGGAAGATCACGGTAGGATTGTATCCAGTCACGGTAAGTATTCCAGATGATGGCTTCGCTGGTTGGGCGGATAACGAGCTCTTCTTCCAGTTTTGCTTCGGGATCCACCATCAGCTTTCCTTTATTATTCGGATCGGCTTTCAGGCGGTAGTGCGTTACCACCGCACATTCCTTTGCAAAGCCTTCGGCATTCTTTTCTTCGGCTTCAAACAAACTCTTTGGAACAAACAAAGGGAAATAGGCATTCACATGCCCGGTATCCTTGAACATTTTATCCAGTTGGTCACGCATGTTTTCCCAAAGGGCAAAGCCATAGGGTTTGATGACCATGCAACCCCTCACGGCTGAATAATCGGCCAGTCCGCCTTTAATAACAAGATCATTATACCATTGCGAATAATCTTCTGCCCTTGACGTTAATTCTTTGCTCATTATATTAATCAGATTTTAATAAATAAGGCCTTTCTTTTAGCACCGCCTTAACAAGAGACGATTTAACTTTAATGTCTGTTGGTAAAGGATTTGTGCAGTTTTAATGCCTGTCTAATAAGGCACAAAAGTAGTAACTTCAATTTTAAATGCTTTAAACAAATCACCATGAAAACAAAAATTCTACTCCTTTCCATTACTGCAGCGGCTTTGGGCAGTTGTACCACGGCGTACAAAAGCAGTCAAAC
>DAOQRQ010000014.1:0-18619 GCA_035355815.1 Ferruginibacter sp.
GGCTATCTCCAGCGCTTTATTATTGGCAATGGCCGCATGTCCATCGATCCTTGTTATAAGCACCGGGCGATCGGGAAACAATTCATTCAGTTTATCATTCGCCGGAAATTCCTTTACCACCCAGTCGTTCTGATCCCATCCTCTTCCGGTTAACCACTGCCCTGCGGGCAATCCCTTTGCAAACTCCGTACACCTGTTCAGTACGGCATCCCAGCTTTCGGTTGCCACCAGGTTCACCCGCTGCAGACTGAAGCCATATCCCACAAAGTGAGCATGGGCATCAATAAAGCCCGGGAATACCGTTTTGCCTTTTGCATCTTCCATCACATCCGATTCGTATTCTTTCAGTATGGCTTCATTGGTACCGGTGGCCACGATCTTCCCATCCCTCACCACCATGGCCTGGGCCACCGAAAATTTTTCATCCACGGTATAGATGGTTGCATGGTGAATGATCATATCGGCTTTCTGGCGAAACTTACAGGAAGCGAGGAGGAGAATTAAAAATGAAAAATTAAAAATTAAAAATGACCGGGGGCTCGTGTTTTTAAAAGTCATGGCAGTAGATTGTTTATCAAAAATAGGCCAAATGAGGTCATGTAAAGCAAGCATTTTGGAGCGTATCTTTACAGCATGCAGTTCGATAAGATCATCAACGCCAAAGTAAAAAATGAGTCGGATAAGCCGATGATGAAGAAAGATCTCTTCCCGGTGAACGATCGGCTGCAAAGATACCTGCATCAGTACGGAAGAGACATTGCCTTACCCATTGCCTATAAAGACCTGCTTAACTACCGCCATACCACGGCCCTCCGAAACAAAAAAGGCAAACTTACCCATTGGGAAACGGCGGTATACGATCTGAAGGAAATGGAATTTTTAAAAGAAGGCCTTATCAAAACTTACGCGGCATTAAAAACAGAAGGCAATCTCAGTTTTATCAATCATTTAGACGTGGAGCGGATCGACTTCTGCGAATTTGGCAACAGCATGCCTTTCCGCATCCGAATCATCAACCGCATCAATGATAACTACGATCATTATTATGTGAAGGCGGCCGATGCCTCCCGCATTTATGGCCTGGAACTGGAACACCTGCTTAGTCCCAACCGCATCACCTTCCTGTATCATAAGAACACCCTGGTGGAAGAACATATTCCCGGCATACCCGGCGATATCTTTTTGGAAGAATACCTGAACGAGCCGGAAACGAACAAGACCCGTATTGCCAAGGAATTCGTAAAATTCAACGAACGTTGCTTTGCCCGCCTGCTGGGCGATATGCGGAGCTATAATTTTGTGATAGACATTACGCCGGACATAGAAGACTACCAATACCGCATCCGTTCCATTGATTTTGACCAGCAGTGTTATGAAGGAAGGAAGAACTTATACCTGCCGCAGTTTTACAAAGAGAATTACGAATACGTAGAGCTGGTATTGAAAATTCTTAGTCCCGGGGTAATTGAACAATACCAGGCCGAAGAACGAACTGCCATGGCCCACCGGGTATTTGCCAGCCGCAAACAACTGCTGGAACTGCTCAACATCATGGCCCGAGACGAGATCTCCGACAACTATAAAATAAAAATGCTGAAAGAAGAACTGAATGCACATTTCAATACACATTATTTCTCCCGCAGCCAGACCATGGGAGCTATTGTAAAAAGGCAGCTGAAGATCGTTTTAAAGGAATACCTGGAACAGATCAATCCGTCTTAACAGATTACACGGCTAAATTTTTATCTTTAAGAAGACATTTTAATATGTACGATCCCAAACAAACAAAAGAATTACAAAAGAGAACAGGGGAATGGATTGCTGTTGCAAAGAATCCAAAAGGCAGCGATGTAAACAAAAAGAATGCAGAAGAGTTACGCAACTGCCTTCGTTTTCATGAGTACCGCTATTATGTGCAAAATGATCCGCTGATCAGCGATTTTGAATACGATTCCCTTTTTAAACTGCTGGAAAGGTTTGAAAAAGAGAACCCCGATGCCGTTACTAAAGATTCTCCTACCCAGCGGGTGGGCAAAGGATTGATAAAAGATTTTCCGAAAGTGCAGCACCTGGTACCGATGCTTTCGTTAGATAATTCGTACAATGCAGACGACCTGCTAGACTTTGACCGGAAAGTGAGAGAGCTCTCGGGGCTTGACAACATAGAGTACTGTGTAGAGCCAAAGTTTGATGGCGCCAGCATTTCCGTTATTTATGAGAACGATCATCTTGGCCGGGGCGCCACCCGGGGTGATGGAGAAGTGGGCGATGACATCACGCCTAACATAAAACAGATCAGGTCTGTTCCGCTTTCGGCAAAGTTCAGCGAGTATGGAATTGAACAGGTGGAAATACGGGGCGAAGTGCTGATGAATAAAAACAATTTCAAAGCATATAACGATGCGTTGATAGAAGAAGGCATTCCGCCGCTGGCTAACCCACGCAATGCTGCCGCCGGCTCGCTGAGGATAAAAGATACGGCAGAAGTGAAAAGAAGGAACCTTGAGGCTTTTCTTTACCATGTGAGCTTTATCGTTGGTCGAAAAGGAACTCAGCGGTCTACGGCCAACGATCAACCAGCAACCCATTCAGGTATGCTTGAAATGTTATGGGACCTTGGCTTTCGCAGTCCAAAAAAAGAAATGAAAGTGCTGAAAGGAATTGATGCGGTAATAAAACAGGTGAATGAATTTGAAAAAGAAAGAGATAACCTTGGCTACGAGATCGACGGTATGGTCATTAAAGTGAATGACCTGAAGTTGCAGGACAAACTGGGTATGACCTCTCATCACCCCCGCTGGGCTGTTGCCTTTAAATTCAAAGCAAGGCAGGGAACGAGCAAATTGCTGGCCGTGGAATTCCAGGTGGGACGAACCGGCGCTGTTACCCCTGTTGCTAAAATTGAACCGGTGCAGGTAGGCGGTGTTACGGTAAGCAGTATTTCCATTCACAACGAAGATTATATCAAAGAAAAAGACCTGATGCTGGGCGATACCATTCTTATTGAAAGAAGCGGCGATGTTATTCCCCAGATCGTAAAATCATTTGCCGAGTTAAGAAAGGGAACGGAGAAAAAGATAAAGTTCCCGAAGCAATGTCCCGTTTGTAACAGCGAATTATTTAAGCCGGAAGAAGATGCGGTGTGGCGATGCATCAATGTAAGCTGCCCGGCCCAGATCGTAGAAGGCATCATTCATTTTGTGAGTAAAGATGCAATGGACATCCGCAGTTTTGGTGAAGCCAATGTTCGTAAGTTTTACGAGCTGGGTTTCTTAAAAGATATTCCGGGGGTATATACATTACCCTGGGAGGAAATAAAAAAGCTGGATGGCTTTGGTGAGAAATCAATAACCAAACTACAGCAGGCCATTGAAGATTCAAAGAAGCAGCCGCTGCACCGCATCATTTATGCACTGGGCATACGCTATGTGGGGGAAACCACGGCTAAAACCTTAGCAAACGCCGTTGATCACCTGCTGCAGTTCGCCGATCTTACGGAAGACCAGTTAAAGGAACTGGAAGATGTGGGTGTGAAAGTGGGCAAGACCGTATATGATTTCTTTCATAATAAGAACAACCTTCAATTGCTTGAACAGCTGGAAAAGCTGGGCGTTCAGTTAAAGAATGAGAAAAAGGAACTGGTTACCGGCGGCAACCTGGGGGGTCAATCCTTTTTATTCACCGGCACGCTTACCAGGCTGAAAAGAAGTGAGGCCGAAGCATTGGTAGAAAAGAATGGCGGCAGCATTGTTTCGGGTGTAAGCAGCAAACTCAACTACCTGGTGGTGGGCGAAGATGCCGGAAGCAAATTAGAAAAGGCGAAAAAACTGGCTACAGTTAAGATCATTACCGAAGAAGAATTCCTGAAAATGCTGCCTGCTTAGCAAAAAAATGTATTATATTTAATAGGAAGCCTTTATTATTACGGGCTAACGGGCTGGCCCGGTATCATCTTAAATCGTCGTGTTATGATTAAAAAACATTCCGGCGAAACCTGGAAACAGGTACTCTTCAATGGCCATAAACAGTTCCGGAAAAAATATGCTGTTTCTTCACTTGGCCGGGCGGCTAGCTATAACAGCGATATTGAAACAGACGGCAAACTGCTCCGCGGTTCTCTTACATCGGGATACCGCACTTTAAACCTTCATGTAAAAGATGGCAACGGTACCATTTACATTCACCGGGAAGTGGCCAGGCTGTTCTGCAAAAAAATATCGCCGCGTTATAAATATGTGATCCATGTAAATCATAAAAAGAAAGACAATCATTTCAGGAACCTGCAATGGGCCACGCCGGATATGGTGAGCACACACCAGCAGAAAAGCCCCGATAAGATCGCTTATAAGATACGGCAGGCCAACAGAACGGTTGGGCTAAAACTGAATGCCGGCCAGGTAAAAACCATCAAGCATATTCTGAATGACCCCAAACGAAACATAACATACAAACAACTTGCCCTACGGTATAAAGTGAGTGAGATGACCCTGTACCGGATACGAAGCGGCGAGAATTGGGGAAGGATAAACTGATCGGTATATAATGGCCGGAAAAAAGGAATTGGTTTTACAATCAATTCCCTTTTTATTTTCTGTACATTCGTTCTCCAAATTTATCAATCAAATGCTTCATTCATCTACCCTGAAATTTCTGAAAGATCTTGCAAAGAATAATAACAAACCCTGGTTTGATAAGAACCGGAAGCAGTATGATGATGCAAAAGCAGATTTTCTTTTGCTGGTGTCGCAGGTCATAAAAGGGATCGGGTCATTCGATCCATCTGTTGCAAACCTGGAAGCAAAGAACTGCACGTTCCGGATAAACAGGGACGTTCGTTTCAGCAAGAATAAAGACCCATATAAAAACAATATGGCTGCCTATTTCAATAAAGACGGTAAGAAAGGACTGGGCGCCGGGTATTATCTGCATATTGAACCAGGCAAAAGTTTTGCCGCCGGCGGCATCTGGATGCCTGAGCCTGCTGTATTGGCCGGCATACGCCAGGAAATTGACTATAATTTTGATGATTGGAAAAAGATCGTAGAAAGCAAGGCATTTAAAAAAATATTTACCGGAGGATTGCAGGGTGAGTCGCTGACCAGGCCTCCTAAAAGTTACGACGATACCAACCCGGCTATTGAATACATAAAAAGAAAGAGCTTTATTGTAACGGGCTCTTTTACCGATACAGATATTCAGAATAAGAATTTCGTAAAAGAAGTGGCTAAAAAATTCCAGGCGATGAAGCCGCTTGTTGATTTTTTAAATACGGCAGCCGGGTAAAGGAGGGTACGTTATTTAGACAATTTGGATTCTATCAGGGCAACCAGGCTTCCTACATTATCTAATCTGCCCAGTTCTTTCAATTTGAATTTTACGGCAAAAGAATTCTCTACTTCACCGATCAACAGCATATGGGTAAGGGAATCCCAGTTGGCAACATCATTGGCGGTAAGCCCTTCATTAACGACAATATTATCATCATTAAATGTTTTCCGGAAGATCGGCGTCAGCCTTTCCGTTATACTAGAACGATCCATAGGTATTCTGCGGTTTCTGTTTTATCAGGGGTATCTTATTTATTTTTATTCTCTCCGTTCAGGCCGGTATCCAGTTCATTTTTTACATTGTCTTTGGCATCTTTGAATTCCCGGATGCCTTTGCCAACGCCCCGCATTAATTCAGGGATCTTTTTCCCGCCGAAAAGTAATAATACGGCAACGAATATCAGTATCCATTCGCTGCCTCCCGGCATGCCGATAAGTAATGTTGCATTTACTGTTTGAGGTATCATGGTTTCGGTTTTTGTGTTTTCTTAATGGTTATTTCAGTTTTGCTGCATATAGTTAACAATTCCTATGCCGGGTTGTTTACCAGGCAAACAGGCTGGCCCTATAAAAAGATGGCCAGAGATAAAAATCTCCGGCCTTGCTTACCTCTGAAACCACAAGAAAAAAGGTAAAATAATATATAGCTTAAACTGACTGTTTAAATAGTTTAGGTAATTGGCTCGCCTTACATAAATGATATTATGGAACGGTTTTTAAATAAGATTGGAGAGAGTTAGATAACTGAGCAGGCTGTAAAATTAGTATTTTTTTAATATTATCATAATTTATTTTCCAGAATCTGCTCATCTTTTTAAAATACCCTGGATCAGGCCCTTCTTTCAACTCTCCCTTATTTTGCCGGTTTTCTCTTAAAGGCAGGAAAACAGGCACTTATAACCAGGTCATTGACACCCCTATTTCTATTATATGCCGGTTTTTATTCCCGGGTATGCCCAATTAAACTCTTAAAATATATCACAAAAAATCTGCCAAAAAACTAATAAGTGTTAGTTTTGTTTAAAAACGGGATGGCCAAGATCAAGCCGGGTAAAAACAACTCAAAGAAGGAGGCCATTATACAAAAAGCTGCTGCGCTTTTCAGAATAAAGGGATATTCCGGTGCTTCCATGAGAGAACTGGCAGAAACCATTGGAGTAGAAGCGCCGAGTCTTTACAATCATATTGGGTCAAAAAGCGAATTACTTCAGATCATTTGTTTTAAAGTTGCTGATAGCTTTACAACCCACCTGGATAGCACGGAGAAAAGCAGCCAAAGCATCCTGGTGAAGATCGGGAGTATCATCCGGTTTCACATAGGAATAATGCTGAACGATTTTGATGAGGTATATGTGGCCAACCACGAGTGGAAACACCTGGAAGAGCCCCATCTCAGTGATTTCTTAAACCAACGAAGGGGGTATGAGAAGCGGTTTGTGCAACTGGCAGAGGATGGGATCAGGGCCGGAGAATTAAAACAATGTGATCCTTATGTTACTGTGTTAACCATATTGTCGGCAGTAAGGGGACTTGAATTCTGGCAACATCACAAAAAAAATATCAGCGCCGAAACGCTGGAAGAAGATATGGTAAATCATTTATTGAACGGAATAGCAAACTAATTTTTATGGCAGTTCATTTTCACTCGTTAAAGGTAAAAGACATAAAGAAAGAAACGCCCGATTGTATCTCAGTTGCGTTCGAGATACCGGCTGAACTGCAAACGGAATTTTCATTTGATCACGGGCAAAATATCACCATTAAAAAAACAATTAACGGCGAAGAACTCCGGCGTTCATATTCCATTTGTACCGCTCCCTTTGAAAATGAACTACGCATTGCTATAAAGAAAGTGGAAGGAGGAAAATTTTCCTGTTTTGCCAATGATGCTTTGAAAGTGAATGACCAACTGGATGTACTGCCTCCTACAGGCAGGTTCAATACAAAACTGGATAAAGAAAACAAAAAACAATACCTCGCTTTCGCAGCAGGCAGCGGCATTACACCGGTTATCTCTATTATTAAAACAACTTTACAAGCCGAGCCCGCAAGTAGCTTTACGCTTGTTTTTGGCAACAAAGGCCGCAATTCCATTATCTTCTTTGAAGAACTTGAGGGAATAAAGAACAGGTACCTTAACCGTTTTAATTTCATTAATATACTCAGCCGGGAAAAGACCGATGCCCCCATTAATTCCGGAAGGATAAATACCGCCAAACTGAATGAACTGAATAAACTTGTTGACTATAAAAGTGCCGACGATATTTTTATCTGTGGTCCCGAAGAAATGATCTTCTGTGTAAAAGATTTCCTGGAAGGAACGGGCATCGACAAGAAGAAGATACATTTCGAACTGTTTACCACCCCGGGGCAAAAGAATGTTACAGGCCGTAAAGTGCAGGATGCTGATAATTCAGGACCTAAAAGCAGGATCAGCATTAAACTGGATGGCAGAAGTTTTGACTTTGCCCTCGGGTTTGATAACGACAGTATTTTAGATGCAGCGCTGAAACAGGGTGCCGATCTTCCCTTTGCCTGTAAGGGCGGGGTTTGCTGCACCTGTAAGGCAAAACTTTTAGAAGGAGAAGTAGAAATGGATGTTAACTGGGGACTGGAGCATGAAGAAGTGGAACAGGGATTCATCCTTACCTGCCAGTCGCACCCAAAAACAGAAAAAGTGGTGGTTGATTTTGATATAAAGTAAGTAAGCAGCTCAACAAAGCACCTTACTTTTAGATTATTTTTACACTATAAAAAACGAACTATGTCAATACAGGATTTTGAAAAAATATTCCAGGATAAGATCAATGCAGAGACAAAGATAGAGCCCAAGGACTGGATGCCCGATGCCTATCGCAAAACAAACCTGCGGCAGATAAGCCAGCATGCACATAGCGAGATCGTTGGCATGCTGCCCGAAGGCAACTGGATATCAAGAGCGCCTTCTTTAAAAAGAAAAGCAATCCTTCTGGCAAAAGTGCAGGATGAAGCAGGCCATGGATTGTATTTATATTCCGCCGCCGAAACACTGGGCATGAGCCGTGATGAGATGATCAATGACCTGCACAGCGGTAAAGCAAAATATTCTTCCATCTTTAACTATCCTTCTTTAACATGGGCCGATATGGGCGCTATTGGCTGGCTTGTTGACGGCGCCGCTATTTTAAACCAGGTAATGTTATGCCGAACTTCTTACGGGCCTTATGCAAGAGCCATGGTTCGTATCTGCAAAGAAGAGAGCTTTCACCAGCGGCAGGGATTTGAAACATTGCTGGTATTAAGCCGGGGAACCGATGAACAGAAAGCCATGTGCCAGGACGCCATTAACCGCTGGTGGTGGCCAAGCCTGATGATGTTTGGCCCTAAGGACAGCGAAAGCACCAACAGCGACCAGAGCATGAAATGGAAAATAAAAAGAAAAACAAACGATGAACTCAGACAGCAATTCGTTGATATGATCGCCGAACAGATAAAGGTGTTGGGCATGAAACTGCCTGATGAGAAACTGAAATGGAATGAAGAAAGAAAACACTACGACTTTGGTGAAATAAACTGGGATGAATTCTGGCAGGTGGTAAAAGGAAACGGTCCCTGCAACAAACAGCGGCTGGATGCAAGACGCAAAGCCCACGAAGAGGGCGCCTGGGTAAGAGAAGCCGCCCTTGCTTATGCCAGTAAAAAGAGCGAAGCTAAAATAAAAGCAGCCTGATCATGAGAACATCTTTTTTGCTTTTAGTCCTGCTCACCTGCTTAACTGCCTGCAATAATGATAAAGAAGAACCGGTAAAAGAGAAAGATAAAAGGATCGTTCTGAGAACAGACAGCGTAAATACCATAAAGCTTTCCGACACGATGCTGATCTATGAAAGCATTTGCCGCGGCTGTAAGTATGAAGGTTCAGTCCGTTTTGAAATTGCAGACAGTACAGCAGTTGTAAAATTGCTTACCGTTAATACCCATGATAATAACAATGGTGATATGGAAGGCGGCAATGTTGGAAAAGAATTGGTACTGGTGCCGGTTAAAACAGGAAGCACCCGCATGAAGTTGTACAAATTTTTATCGCCCGAAACAGTTAAAGAAGATTCGGCAAGATACCAGACATATACTATTGAAGTAAAAAACTAAATACACGAACCATGTTTCATTCATTTGTTACGAAATTTTACTACGGCGATATACCGGAAGACAATGCAGGCAGCTCAACCAATATGAGTTCTCCTGTATCAGCAAATGCCTGGCCGCTCTGGGAAATTTTCATCCGCAGCAAACAGGGCCTTGATCATAAACACGTGGGCAGCCTGCACGCCGCCGATGCAGCCATGGCCATAGAAAATGCAAGAGATGTATATACCCGGCGCCAGGAAGGCATCAGCATCTGGGTGGTGGAGAGTAAATACATCACGGCTTCCAACCCGGAAGAAGCGGGAGAATTGTACGAACCGGCTGCTGACAAGATCTACCGACACCCTACCTTCTATCAATTACCCGATGAAGTAAATCATATGTAATAACCTTGAAAAGAAACAATGAATAACCCTTCCATCGATTATATATTACACCTTGCAGACACTACATTGATCCTGTCGCAAAGAAACAGTGAATGGTGCGGTCACGGACCCATCCTGGAACAGGATATTGCCATTACCAATATTTCGCTTGACCTGCTGGGACAATCGAGATTGTTTTACCAGTATGCAGCTACTCTGACAGGCAACAATGCCACCGAAGATTCTTTGGCTTATTTGAGAACAGAACGGGAATTTAAAAACCTCTTGCTCGCAGAGCAGCCGAATGGCGATTGGGCACAAACCATTTTACGGCAATACCTGTTCAGCCAGTATCAATACTTACTATTTGAGAAATTGCAGCAAAGCAGTGATGAACAATTAGCCGCCATTGCCGCCAAATCAATCAAAGAAACAAGATACCACGTTCGCTGGAGCAGTGAGTGGGTGATACGCCTGGGAGATGGAACAGAAGAAAGCCATACCCGGATGCTTAAAGCTATTGAAGCGTTATGGCCTTATACCGGTGAAATGTTCATGCCTGCTGAGTATGAAACTTCATTTGGCATAGACCTTATATCCATCAAAAATGGTTGGGATGAAAAAATAAGAGCTGTTTTTGCTGAGGCTTCTTTGCCGGTTCCTGAAAAAGTGTTTATGCAAAGCGGCGGTAAAAAAGGAACACATACAGAACAACTCGGTTATATTCTGACAGAATTGCAATACCTGCAACGAACATACCCCGGGGCTGAATGGTAACCTGAACATGAAAAAAATAAAAGAAATACTTTTCACGCTGCTGGCCATTACCCTTGTTGTTGTAATTCCTCATTCGGGTATTATTCCCATACCTTTTGCATATTGCATACCAGTATTGCTGATTGTATGGTCCTTTTTAAAGCTGCATAAAGAAAATTTTGCAGGCATCGGGTTCAGCTTCGGCCGGTTTCAACTCAAGGCTTTACTGGTTGGTACATTAACGGCCCTGGTACTGTTTTCCTTTTTGAACTGGGGCTTCTTCCCTTTACTTAAAAAGATTGTCGACCTGCCTCCATCTGAGCTGGGAGATTTTGCCCGCATCAGGGGAAATACAGGATTCTATATTTTTTTGCTGGCCATGGGCTGGATCGTAGGCGGTTTTTATGAAGAGCTGGTTTTCCATGGATTTATATTTACCCGTATTGAAAAACTCGTCAGTGGTAAGTATGCAATGCCCGTTGCTTTTTTGTTTAGCAATCTTGTCTTTGCCATGTATCACCTGCAGTTAGGTATTGAGGGAGTTATTAATGCTTTTATCGCCGGATCTGTTTATCATGCCCTGATGCTTTATTACAAAAGGAATATGTGGTATGCCATATTTTGTCATGCTGTTTTTGATACCATCGCTTTAACTTTCCTGTATGCCGGATACTGATCATAAACAAAACATACTAACCATTTTGCGGGAAGTCACCGATCCGGAAATACCGGTACTTACCATTGCCGACCTGGGCATATTAAGAGATGTGGAGATAAACAATGATGAGATCAATGTCATCATCACTCCTACCTACAACGGTTGTCCGGCCATGGACATGATCAGTATGAATATAAAAATGGCCTTGCTGGAAAAGGGATACAAAAAGGTAAAAATAACTTCCGTCCTCTCACCTGCCTGGACAACCGACTGGATGAGTGAAGAAGGAAAAAGAAAACTGAAAGAATACGGCATTGCTCCACCAGGCAAGCGGTCAGCCGAGACGTCAGCCCGGGTGATTGAATGCCCGCAATGTCATTCCGGCAATACAACCTGCATCAGCGAATTCGGCAGCACAGCCTGCAAAGCCTTATACCAATGCAATGATTGCAAAGAGCCGTTTGATTATTTCAAATGCCATTGACCGCCCTGGCCGTTGTTTAGCGGTCAACAAGGTTTGATCCAGCCCCCTATCTATCTTATTCATTGATCTCCGGGAAAACCCGGTCTGCAAATATGCAGGCATCCTGCCCAATTGATAGTTGGGCCCAGTCAGTTATCTATCCTGCCCAATGCATGTATAAAACCGCCGTTATTACAGCATCGCAAAAATCAATTAATCAACCATTTTTCAACCACTCTTTAAAAACCAATTTTATGAAATTCAAACAATTTGTAACGGCTGCACTATGCAGCAGCATTATCTTTTCTTCCTGTAAAAAAGATAATGACACTGTTTCTCCACCGGCTCCGGCACACACGGTAACGGCCATCAACCCGGCCAGCGGGCCAAAAAATACGGTGGTAACCATTACAGGTACCAACTTCGGAACAAACAGCAGCGCACTTAAAGTATATTTTAATGGCGTACAAGGTATCGTGCAAACAGCCACCGATACCCAGATCACTGCCCTCGTTCCGGTGGGCGCTTCTACCGGCGCTGTAAAAGTTGAGAAGAACAGCACGCAGGTAAGCGGCCCGGTATTTACCTACCTGGGAACCGGAACCGTAACCAGTTTTGCCGGAAGCAGCCAGGGTTTTACTGATGGAACAGGATCAGCGGCACAGTTCAACATTCCTTCCGGCATTGTAAAAGATGCGGCGGGAAATATGTTTGTGTGTGACCGGGACAATCATCGCATCCGGAAAATTACAGCAGCCGGTGTGGTAACAACCTTCGCCGGAAGTACCATGGGCTTTACAAACGGAACAGGTACAGCAGCTCAGTTCAACCAGCCTTATTGTATAACCATCGACGGATCGGGTAACCTGTATGTAGGCGACCGCATAAACCATGCTATCAGAAAGATCACGCCTGCCGGGGTGGTCAGCACATTGGCTGGTAATGGTAACCCGGGAAATGTAAACGGTACCGGAAGCGCTGCACAATTCAACGAGCCATTAGGTGTGGCTGCAGATGCTGCAGGAAATATTTATGTGGCCGATTATATCAATGGCCTGATACGCAAAGTAACTCCTGCAGGTGTGGTAACAACCCTTATTAATTCAGGAATTGTTTTTGGACTAACACTGGATGCTGCCGGAAACCTGTATTACACCACCTACAGTTCTAACCAGGTAATGAAGTACAGCACAGCCAACGTGAGTTCGGTAATAGCCGGACAGGCTGGTACGCCGGGATCGGCTGACGGCACAGGCACGGCTGCTACTTTCTATTATCCTTCCGGCATCACAGCAGATGCCAGTGGCAACCTGTATGTGTGCGATGCCTTCAATCACCGCATCCGTAAAATTACCGCTGCCGGTGTGGTAACAACCATCGCAGGCAGCAGCCAGGGCCTGAACGACGGCGTTGGATCAGCAGCCCTGTTTGATACTCCCATTGCGCTATGCGGGGACTTTACAAACGGGTTCCTATATGTTGCTGATTTTGCCAACCACCGGATCAGGAAGATCATAGCGGAATAATAAACAACAACATTCTCGTCTCATATAAAACAAACAGCACCCTGAAAATTCAGGGTGCTGTTTAACTTAGAAACACCGGCAGTATATTATTTCGTTTATCCAGGTCCTGCCGGAATCATTTATGATACGGTCATTTAATTGTATGATACTGTTTTTATTCTTCTTCTCTTGGCAGAATGAATAGTTGCCTGAAATAAAACATCAAGTGCGCTTGCCCGGCCAATATCTGCCGGAGCTGTATAGCAAGGCCAAAATAAATAAGCCTGTTCGCATAAAGAGATGAATTTGTTGACTTACATTTAGAAGGTCATACCCCCTTTATGAGAAGTCTGTTAATCTATTTCCGGTTTATTTTAACTGCAGCTTTATTTACTTCTGTCAACGCTTCTTTCTCTCAAAAATGTAATTGCCCTGAATATCCTGTTCTGAAGGCCGAATGGGAATCGGCGGATACTGCCATTAAACCCTATATTGATAAGCTGCGGTCTTCAGCCAACACGATCTGCATAGCCAACAGTTATGAATGGATGGCCATTTACTATTTAGAAGAGCAGCGTTTTGATACCGCCGACATGTATTTTCAAAAAGCTGAAAAATTATACCTGCAATCGGGTTGCGGCGACAGCATCCTGCTGACCACCTACAAGTACTGGGCGCAATTGTATTATACCAGGGCCGATTTTGCGAAAGCACAGGAGTATACCTTTAAATTATTGCGGGCCGCAGAAATGGGCGGCAACCCGCATGAGATAGGCGTTACCTACACTATGATCGCACAACTATTTAACCAGACCGGCCAGGCAGAAAAAGGTATTCTATATGCCCGGAGGGCCATTCCCTTTCTTGATAAAATAGAGAATCCTCAAAAAAAGGCCGACCTGTTATTTAAATTATCCAAAAGATATCTCTGGCATTTCCAGGACACCAAAACAAGGTCAAGCCTTGATAGTTCTGAGATATTCAGTTACCAGCAACTTGCCATCGCAAAGAAAATAAACAGGAAGAGTTCTATAGCGGCCGCCTTCAGCAACCTGGAGGGAATTGCCTATGAAAGAAAAGAATTTAAAAAAGCGCTGGAGTTGCTGGATAGTTCATTCTATTATACAGATAGGAGCAGCCACGATAACCTGGGTACAAACTATTACGATAAGGCGGATATACTTATTGAGATGAAAGAATATGCGGAGGCAAAAAGGTTTGCAGACTCCTCTTTGTATTACCGTACGCTGGCAGGCAACCCGGCATATATAGCCGAAGTATACGACCTGCTGTTGGCAAGAATTGGCGAAGAAACAGGTGATTACAAAAAAGCCTTTGAGTACAAGGAAATGAGCAGGGCCATTACCGACAGTATACGCAACGTGGAGAAAGCAACGCAGGTAGCCGAACTGGAAAGAAAATACAGCCAGGCAAAGAACGAAAGAACAATTACAGAACTGGCGCAGCAAAAAAGAATTTACCTGCTGCTTGCCATTGCCGGCCTGCTTGGCTTGATCGCATTGGCATTCTTCATTCGTCAGCAATCGCTAAAGAGCAAACAGAAGATAATGGAAGCCGAGCAACGGCTGAACAGGGCAAGAATGAATCCTCATTTCTTCTTCAATGCGCTTTCTTCTTTACAGGCTTTTGCCCTGCAGGGTAATGACGGCAAATCGATGGCCAGTAATCTTTCCAAGTTCTCACACATCATGCGGGAAACGCTGGAAAGCACGTACAAGGAATACGTGACCATTGAACAGGAAACTGATTTTTTGAAAGAATACCTGGAGTTGCAAAAAATGCGTTTCCCGCAAAAATTCAATTACGAGGTATCGGTTGCTGCAGACCTGGAGCCGGATGAGGTACTGATACCATCCATGATCTTACAACCCTTTGTTGAAAACAGTATTGAGCATGGGTTTACCGGTATCGATCACCCCGGCCAGGTATCGGTGATCTTTAGAAAAGAAGCAGAGAACCTGTTTATAAATATCATAGATAATGGAAAAGGGCTCAGCAATGTTGCCAAAGAGAGCAGTGAGCACATTTCAAGGGCCAGCCAGATCATTAAAGACAGGATCTATTTGCTGAACATCCGCTTAAAAACAAGGGCTGGCTTTTCTATTGATAATAATACCGATGGAAAAGGTGTGACCGTAAAGATTTATTTACCGCTGCTTTATAAACACAATATGAAATAACAATACCTTGCAGGCAACAGCCATTCATGAAATTACTTATTACCGATAATGAACCCGGCCAGCGTGCAACCCTCCGGTCTCTGCTGCAGCATTTTTGTCCCGAAATAACAGAAGTGGAGGAAGCCGATGGCGTTCAGTCAGGGCTGGCAACAATCAGGTCTTTCCGGCCGGATATTCTGCTGCTGGATGTGGAAATGGACGACGGCAGCGGCTTCGACCTGCTGAACCAGGTATACAATCCCGATTTTCAACTCATCTTTGTCACCGCTTATAATCAATATGCCATTGAAGCATTTAAATTCAGCGCCATTGATTACCTGCTTAAACCTGTTGATCCGGATGGGTTACAGAAAAGCATACAAAAAGCAATCCTGAATATCCGCAACAGCAACCTGCAGCAACAGGTTCAGGTATTGTTGCAGCAGCTTTCGGGTGTACAGAATAAAGAGCGCAAAATTGTTTTGAAAGACATAGACAATACCTGGTTCATAAAAGTAACCGATGTTTTGTATTGCGAGGCCGAAGGTACGTATACCCGTTTTTATCTTCAGAATGGCGGGCCTATCCTGGTATCAAAGAATTTAAAAGAGTACGAAGAAATCCTGGAGCCGCTTGGTTTTTTACGAACACATCATTCCTTCCTGGCCAACCCGGATAAAATAAAGTCGTTTGATAAAACACATGGCGGCGCCCTGGTACTGGAGGGCGGACTTTCCATCCCGGTATCGCAGCGAAAAAAAGATTTTGTGATGCAGGTATTGGAAAAAAGATAAGCAATCCTTGCCTGCTTGTAATACCTGCATGAAGATGGGAATATAAATAACTCATTCCTATTTCAAGTGTCATTAATCTTCTTAACTTTATTGCTGTTCAACTTGCTTTTATGGATATCTCCGTTTATTTTGAAGAAGCTGCCCAGGTTTCCATTGCCTTTGTGATCGGCGCCATCATCGGCCTGGAGAGGGAATTCCGCAGTAAGCCCGCCGGGTTCAGAACCATGATCCTTATTTGTGTAGGCTCCTGTTTATATACCATTCTTTCCAAAGAAGTGGCGGCAGAAGGCAGTGCCGACCGGATAGCCAGTAATATTGTTACCGGCATCGGTTTTATTGGAGCCGGTGTGATCTTTAAAGAAGGCATTTCGGTAAATGGGCTCACCACTGCTGCCCTCATCTGGATAACGGCGGCACTGGGCATGGCCATCGGCTATCACAATTACCCGCTGGCCATCGTGGTATCGGGCATGGTGGTGATCGCTTTGTTTGTGCTGGAGCCCGTTCAGCGTTTTATCAATAAACTGCACCGGGTAAAAGATTATAAGATCCGCACGGTGGAATCGGGAAAGAATTTTCAGCCGGAGCTGGAAGATTTTTTCAAACTACACGATCTTTCTTTCCGCTGTATGAAAGCCATCAAAGAAAACAATGATGCCATCTACCTGTACCGCATCAGTTCCCCCGACCGTAACTACGACCTCGTGAACCAATTCCTGCTGGGCCATAAAGAAGTGAAAAGTTTTGATGTTTAACTGAACCATTTAAAATCGTATTGTTGATGTCATCCATTTTATTTGAAATAAAGAACGGTGTTGCTTACCTAACACTCAACCGCCCGGAAAAATTCAATTCCTTTAACCGGGAAATGGCCTTGTTGATGCAGGCAAAATTAGACGAAGCCGCTTCGCTGCATGAAGTACGTTGTGTGTATATCACCGGTGCCGGTAAGGCTTTTTGTGCCGGGCAGGACATCAGCGAACTGGTGGGCGAAAATAAAATTGAAATAAGCCAGATCCTGTCTGAACATTATAACCCCATTGTAAGGCGGATAAGAAATCTTCCCAAGCCCGTGGTGGCCGCCGTCAATGGTGTGGCAGCGGGTGCCGGCGCCAATATCGCTTTGTGTTGTGATGTGGTGGTTGCTTCAGCATCGGCATCCTTTATCCAGGCATTCAGTAAGATCGGGTTGATACCCGACAGCGGCGGAACGTTTACATTACCCAGGCTTATCGGCTGGCAGAAGGCAAGCGCCCTGATGATGACCGGCGATAAGGCAAGCGCTGCAGAAGCAGAAAGGCTTGGCATGATTTATAAAGTTTTTGACGATGATACATTTGAAGAAGAAAGCAGGAAGATCGCCGGTATGCTTTCGCAAATGCCAACCAGGGGACTGGCTTATACAAAACATGTATTGAATAAATCTTTCCACAGCACCTGGGAAGACCAGTTATTAATGGAAGATAAATACCAGCAAAAGGCAGCGGCCACGGAGGATTACCAGGAAGGGATCAATTCGTTTTTAGAGAAAAGAAATCCAGCTTTTAAAGGGAAGTGATCAGGTTGAAAAGTTAACAGGTTGGAAAGCAAGATCATTTCCGGTTAAATTATAAAATCATGTCGTACCAGAGTTTTGAAGACCTCGAAGTGTGGAAAAAAGCAAGGTTATTTAAACAGGACATATTTCATCTTGTAAAGAGATTTCCTGCAGAAGAAAAATACCGACTCACGGACCAACTGATCAGAAGTTCTAGATCGGTAAATACCCAGATTGCTGAAGGGCATGGCAGAAGGACCTATCCCGACAGGCTAAGGTTTTGCATAATTGCCCGGGGATCGCTAAGCGAATCATTGAACCACCTGGTAGATGCTTTTGATTGCTCTTATATTGAAGATGATATATTAATCTCTTTTAGAAGTAAAATATCAGAGGTTGAAAAATTGCTAAACTGTTATATTACCTATCTTGACAAAAAGAGTAAGGAGAGTTAAATGTAGTTTTCTACCCTGTTAACCTATCAACTTGTGAACTATGCACAAAGATACTCTTGCCAACGAAGTAGTAGCCCATATGATGAAGAACGATCTCTTCAGCCAATGGCTGGGTGTTGAGGTATTGGAAGTAAGAGAAGGATACAGCAAAATTAAAATGACTGTTCGGGAAGAAATGATCAATGGCTTTGGCATTGTACATGGCGGCATTGCATTCTCTCTGGCCGACAGTGCCTTTGCTTTTGCCTGCAACAACCGCAATGTTTTGTCTGTTGCTTTGGATACGGCTATCAATTTTTTAAAGCCGGTTCATGTAGGCGATGTATTAACAGCCGAAGCAAAAGAAATACACAATGGCAAAAGCACCGGCCTTTATCACATCTCCATCAGCAACCAGAAAGATCATGTGGTAGCGATATTCAAAGGAACCTGTTTCAGAACCGATAAGAAATTA
>DAOQRQ010000015.1:0-18557 GCA_035355815.1 Ferruginibacter sp.
AGCAGTTTTGGAAAGATCATTGTAGGAGAGGCTTCTGAAGAAGAAATGAAAAGCAAGGATAAAGAAAAAAAGAAGGATAAGTCGAGAACATAAATTTTACAAGTATAGCCCCGAATAGCAAAAGGTTTGTGATTAATCGCAGACCTTTTGTATTTTTAAAGAACAAAGTAAGTGCATGAAACGGCTCACCAGGATACGGTTACTCATCCTGTTCTTTATGGTTGCATTGATCATCAGCGGCGCCACGGCCATGCCTGCGGAAACGGGTTTGCGCTGGCTGATGCAATATAAAGATATGCTGCCGCAGAAAATGGGCGACTGGTTGCAAACCTGTTACCATGCCCTGGCGGATACCAATTCAAAATATCCCTTCCTGGCTTATGGGTACGACTGGCTGGCTTTTGCCCATTATGTGATCGCTTTATCTTTTATCGGTCCATACCGTGATCCGGTTAAGAATGCCTGGATCATCGACTGGCAGATCATTTGTTGTATTGCCGTGTTGCCACTGGCCATCATCGCCGGGCCCATCAGGCAAATTCCCATCTTTCATATTTTTATCGACTGCTGCTTTGGTTTGCTTGGGATCATACCACTGCTGATATGCCGGCGATGGATCAAACAATTAGCTACCGAATCATGACACATTATTCTTATTTAGCACTGGGTGACAGTTACACCATCGGGGAGCAGGTTCCCTTTGCAGAGAATTTTCCTAACCAAACCGTACAGTTATTACGCAAAGAAGGTTTTGCATTTTATGCAGCTGAGATCGTTGCCAAAACCGGGTGGACCACCGATGAACTGAACCTTGCGATGGAAGGCATGTTGTTTCTGCAAAGCTATGATGTGGTTTCGCTGCTGATCGGTGTAAACAATCAATACCGGGGAAGATCGGTCGCTGAATTTAAAGTGGAGTTTGAACATTTACTGCAGCAGGCTATCCGGTTTGCCGGTAACAAGCCTTACCGGGTTTTTGTACTCAGTATTCCCGATTGGGGAGTTACACCCTTTGCAGGGGGCAGAGACAGGAAACAGGTGGCGGATGAAATGGACGCCTATAATTATGTTTGTGAAAGATCAGCCAAACAATTCCAGTGTAATTTTATTGATATCACAGCTTCTCAGCGGCTGGATGGCCATAAAGCAGATTTTCTAGTGGCCGATGCCTTACATCCTTCCGGGAAGGAATACGCAAAATGGGCAGCTAAGCTGAGCGAAGCTGTTTTAAAAGAACTTTAATGAATGAAATAAACTTTTCAGAAACACAACGGTTTAAAACCTGGTGGGCATGGGCCGCCGTAGGTGCCATGAATATCCTGTTTCTTTATGCCATCGTACAGCAATTGGTACTGGGTAAACCTTTCGGAGAAAAGCCTGCACCAGACCTTGTATTAATAGTGGTGGAATTATTCCTGCTGGCACTTTTTATTTTCCTTATCACAATAAAATTAAAAACAAGGATCACTGAAACCGGTATCTATTACCGTTTTTTACCTTTTCATTTTAAGGACAGGTGCATAGCGTGGCATGAACTGAGCGATGCTTACATGCGTGAATACAATTCTTTTCACGAGTATGGAGGCTGGGGCATACGAACGGGTTCAGCTAAAACAGGCAATGCCATCAATACATCGGCTTCTTCCAATAAAGGATTGCAACTACGGTTTGCCGACGGAAGGCTTTTACTGATCGGTACGCAACGGCCCGGAGACGTTCAGGCGATCATAGAAAAAATTGCAGCAGCAGGCAAGATCAACAAGGGAGTGTAGCAGTCAATATTCGATCATCTTTCTTTCCACTGAGCCGTCGTTATAAAAGTCAAACAGGGCATAAGCCGGTGCAAAGTCCTGAAAAGGGCCGCCCCACCAGTTGCCGCTTACAGCGCCGTTGCAGTAATATTTAATGCCCAGGTAATTTACTTCATCCTGTAAATGGATATGCCCGCTGAGGCAGGTTTTGATGTTGGGATGCTTTTTGAAGAGGTCTTTTATCTTTTTGGCATCGGTATGCAACAGGGCACGGGAAAGTTTCCAGTCGCCGTTGGGCATCATATCTTTTGCAAACATAGCACTGCAGAAAGATATGATGGGGATATGCGAAACAATACAGATGATCTTCTCTTTATTATTATTCAGTTCATTCTCCAGCCAGTTGAATTGTTCGTCATCCAGCAGGGCAATATAGCCGCCTTTGTTTTCCTGCACACTGTCCAGTACAATAAAATGCCAGTTTTGGTGAGAGAAACTGTAATAGGTTTTTTGATTTCCTGTTTGTTGTAACCACCAGGCTTTGCCGTATAGCGGGTCTGATTTCACATCTTCTTTCAGTTGCCAGCCCCAGATGTCGTGGTTGCCCAGGCAGTACTTCAGCGGCAATTTGTTTTCGGCCTGCATGATCTTATTGAACAGGTCCCATTGTGCCCTTGTCTTCTCTTTATCGGCTGCCAGTGCATCCATAATACTGTCGCCGCCATTGATGATAAAGTCAGGCTTCTTTTCCATCTGGTTAATGGTTTGCAACGCCCTTCTCATTCCGGCTTCTGCGGTATCCAGCGATTTAATGTGAATATCGCTGATGAAAGCAATAGTAAATTGTTTTTTCTTTTTTGCAGATTCTGCTGAAGCGATGGAAGGCAGTGCAGCAGCGGCGGCAGCCAGTGAAATGCCCTGAAGGAATTTTCTGCGTTGCATACGATGAGGTTTTGCTATGTAAGATAAGATGCCATTTCCGACTGGTATTGCTGTGCTATAGCCCTGGCCTCGGTGGCGAAGTCTTCTTTTTCACTGGCATATATGATGGCTCTTGATGCATTCACTAACAAACCACACTGAGCGGTAGTCGAAGTGTGAGCGGTAGTCGAAGTGTGAGCATCATCCGAAGTGTCCTTTATCATTCCATATCTGCTTACCTCTTCCAGGCTTCCTCCCTGGAAACCAACTCCGGGTACTAATAAAAAATGATCCGGAATTATTTTTCGTATGCTTTCCAGGTCGCTTGCCTTGGTGGCGCCAACTACAAACATCAGGTTGCCCGGTGTTCCCCAACTGCTTACTTTTTGCAGAACAGATTCGTATAAATATTCTCCGTGGTTATTGGTCTCCCGGTCAGCGATTTTTAATTGTTCGAAATCCTTACTGCCCGGATTGCTCGTCAGGCCCAAAACGATCGCCCACTTATTCTCAAATTCTAAAAAGGGCTTCACACTGTCTTCTCCCATATAAGGAGCAATGGTGACGGCATCAAAATTCATTGTTTCAAAAAAGGCTTTAGCATATTGCGTGGAGGTATTGCCAATATCGCCACGCTTGGCATCGGCGATGGTAAAATGTTCCCTGGGAATATAATTCACTGTTTTCTCCATGGCTTCCCAGCCTTTCAGGCCCATTGCTTCGTAAAAGGCGGTGTTGATCTTATAAGCCACGCAAAGATCTTTGGTAGCATCGATGATCTGCTTATTGAATTCAAAAACAGCATCGGGATGAGCTTGCAGGTGCTTTGGGATCTTTGTAATGTCGGTATCCAAACCAACACAGAGGTAGGATCTCTTTGCTTGTATCTGCTCAATGAGTTGTTTTCTTGTCATGCGGCAAAATTAAATGGATCAGTCCAATCGCTTTATCATTTCTTTGGCGATCTTCCTGGATTGCTCATCGCCCCGTTTCATCAGTTCTTCAATAATGTTGCGTTGAGAGGCTTCATCCCTGTTCTGGCTGAGTTTGAAGGTGTTTTCCATACTTTCCACTTCAATAGTAATGCCCACAATGGCTTTCATCATGTGGTCGATATATTCCCTGGGTAAACTGTCAAATGAGCCCGGTGCTTCCGTACCCTGGTATTTATCGGAAACCGATTTAACCGCATTGTGCGTGCCTGCTGCATCCATAAAACTGATCTTTCCTTTTGCCTGCACGGTCATATAATTCCAGGTAGAGCCTATATTGGGATCGGTATACCAGCGGGCGCTCACAAAGCAATGCGGCCCGGTAAAGATCGCCATCACGTGGTTGTTCTTTTCAAAAGCCAGGTGGTGATCGGTCTTGCGCATGATATGGCCTTCCAGGAAGATTTTGCCATCCCTTTCTTTTATGGCAAGGGGAACCTGTGTGGCTACGGGGTATTCTTCCCCGATACCGGTTATCAATGCAAAAGCATTCTCTTTCATAAAGTCAATTACCTTTTGCTGATCTTTTTCTGTGTAATAATCAAAATGGTACATAGCTATATGGGCTAAAGCCCGATGATGTTTTGTTTGTTGCTCCGGCCTTAAGGCCGGAGCAATTCAATGTTAAATATATTTGGGCTTTAGCCCTGCAATTTCTCCAGAATTATTTTTTCAATTTCTTCATCCTGCCATTTGTCTTCAATACCTGGCATACACATAACCTCCTGCATAATGGCTTCCTGTCTTCTGCCATTCACTAAGGCACTGCTGTATCTTATGTGTGGACTGAATGTTACCTGTGCATAAGCAGGGATCCATTTGTCGGGATATTTTTTACTAAAAGCAGCTTCAATTTTTTTCTGCAGCAGAAATTTAGGATCACCAACCTTATCCCTCATCTCCACAAAATTATTCAGGGCAAGGTCGGCGATGGCATCGGCATCGGGCTTCCGTAAAAACTGGTATTCCGGTAAAATGGCCGCCCAATCTTCTTTATGCTTATCTATTAAACCATTTAATACAGCGCAATCTTCAAAACCACAGTTCATTCCTTGTCCGAAGAAAGGAACAATGGCATGGGCCGCATCGCCGATGAGTGCGAATTTATCATCCCGTATCCAGGGGAAACATTTTACCGTTACCAATGAAGATGTGGGATTTTTGAAAAAATCTTCTTCCAGTGTTGGCATCAGTTGCTCTGCATCGGTGAATGTCTTTTTAAAGAAGGAACGGACTTTTTCGTTTGTATCTAAACTTGCAAAAGAAGGATCTCCTTCAAACGGGAAGAATAAAGTGCATGTAAAACTTCCATCAACATTCGGTAATGCAATAAGCATGTAGTTGCCCCTTGGCCAGATATGCAGGGCATTCTTCTCCATCAGGAAACTTCCGCCTTCGCCGGCAGGTATGTTCAGTTCTTTATAACCAAAGTCGATAAAATATTGCTGGTATTGAAAACGGTCGTGTTGCAGGTGATGGGTGAGGCGGGCAGCAGAATAGGCGCCGTCGCTGCCGAAACAAAGGCTGAAGTTTGCGGTTTGAAGTTTGTGCGTAAGCGTATTCTCAAAGCTGATCTCTTCTTTTTGCCAGTCGATGCTTTTGCACATTTCATTGAAAAGGATCTTTGCTCCATGTTGTTCTGCCAGGCCCATCAGTTTTTTATTCAGTTCGCCTCTTGAAACAGAATTGATGAACTGACCTTCTTTGCCATAGGGTTGAAAAGCAGTGGTCCCGTCTGCATTGTGCAGGTATCTTCCATGCATGGGGATACATATCTTTCTTATCTCTTCCATCAGCCCGACTTCTTCCAGGGCCTTAATGCCCCGGTCGCTCAGGGCCAGGTTGATGGAACGGCCGGCCACCATATCTTCCTTGCGCATATCGCCGCGGCGTTCATAAACACGTATGTCGTATCCACGCTTTGATAAATAAATGGAGAGCAATGAACCAACCAGGCCGGCGCCCACTATTGTAACATTCTTTTTCATTTACATTAATATTAATATGGCTGCAATGCCGTAACAGGCAGTTGCAAGGGCAATCCCGGCTAAAGGTACTTTAAACCAATATTTTATTGCAAGGAAAAGATAAAACAAGCTTGTAATTACCGTGAGTATGATCAGTGGCGTTGCGCCTGACAGGAATGGAAAATAGAACAATGCCAGTAATAAGTTTATTGTTCCCAGAAAGATCCCGCCCGAGCTGTGACTTCCATTAAACCCGATCCAGGCCTTCCACATGGTGGTTCTGTTGGTGAGGATGGGGTGAGTATTCTTCATTGCCTCTACGGTAGCCCTGTCTTTTGCAAGAAACTTATCGGTAAAAAAAGTATAGAGCAAATGCAGGCCTGCCAAAATGATATAGATGGATGAGCCGGCTATCCAGAGAATTTTTGCGATCATTGATTTATAACTTGGGTGATGATCTGGCCAAAATGATATATGTCTTCAAAAGAATTATACAAGGGTACGGGGGCAATGCGTATCACATTCGGTTCCCGCCAGTCTGCGATCACACCGTTTTGCTTTAATGTCTCAAATATCTCTTTCCCTTTTTTCAGCATCAGCATGGAAACCTGGCAGCCTTTTGCATCTTTGGGAGTAATTACTTCGATGAGTTTTTCTTTGGAGCCCTTATTCAGTTCTTCAATGATGAAGAATAGATAGTCGCTCAGCATTTTTCCTTTGGCCCATAAATTCTCCATGCCGGCATCTTCAAAAATATCCAGCGATGCTTTGTGGGCAGCCATGCTTAATACCGGGGCATTGCTCAGTTGCCATCCTTCGGCGGTGGCGATGGGTTTAAACCCTTTCTCCATCTGGAAACGGGTGGCTTTTTCATAGCCCCACCAGCCGGCAAGCCGGGGTAAATTCTTATTGCTGATGTGTTTTTGATGAATGAATGCACCTGCCACGCCACCCGGACCGCTGTTCAGGTATTTATAACTGCACCAGCAGGCAAAGTCAACATCCCAGTCGTGCAGGTGTAATTCAACATTACCGGCGGCATGGGCCAGGTCGAACCCGCAATAAGCGCCGGCCTCGTGTGCCGCTTTGCAGATGTTCTTCATATCAAATACCTGCCCGTTGTAATAATTCACGCCGCTGAAGATGACCAATGCGGTTTCACTTCCATGTTGTTTAATGGTGTGGAGAATATCTTCTGTCTGGATCACGTGTTCCCCATCTCTTGGCCCCACTTCTATGATCACTTCATCGGGGTTCAATCCATGAAACCTTGCCTGCGATTCAAAAGCGTATTGATCAGATGGAAATGCTTTTGCTTCGCAGATGATCTTGAACCGTTCTTTTGTTGGCTGGTAAAATGTGGCCATCAATAAATGAAGATTCACCGTAAGCTGGTTCATCACCACGATCTCTTCCGGTAAACCTCCCACGATCTTTGTAAGCAGGTTGGGAAACATCTCATGATAGCTCAGCCATGGCTGTCGTGCATGAAAATGGCCTTCTACACCAAAGCTGGCCCAGTCTTCCAGTTCATTCAATATATACTCCTGGGTGGTCCTGGGTTGAAGACCAAGGGAATTACCGGTGAAGTAGATGCATTCTTTTCCATTGATGATGGGGAAATAAAATTTGGAACGAAAACTTATTAGCGGATCAGAGTTATCCAGTTTTTTTGCGAAGTTCAGGTTATTTTCAAAAGTCATCTTTGTTTACCATTTACTATTTACCATTGTTTTTATTCCAACTCTCTCCTTAAACTTTGTACCTTTTACCAAGGTTGTATTCAAATACTTAATAAACCCATTTATCTTTTTATAAATTGCGTTCGTTTTTTTATATAGGCTATCAAAATTATCCTTACTGATATACTCCTTATCCAAACACCTGTAAAGTTGGGATTTTAATTCATCTGCTGATCCAGTGGAAATACTCAAAAACTGAATAAACTCAAGCCTGCTTGCCCTTCCAAATCCTTCGGCTATATTATCCATTATAGAGCCTGAACTTCTGTTCATTTGATCTTTCAAAGAAAAGTCTTTTGAAAGTTTACCATTTTGTGCAAGTACAAAGATCTCTTTGGCCAGTTCTCTTGCTAACTGCCAGATCTCAAGGTCTTCAAATCTTTGTATGGTACCCATAATGGTAAATAATAAATGGTAAATGTGTTATTCTATCGTTGCGATCACTTTTAATTCAATGGCTATGGGTGTGGGCAGGCTCTTTACTTCTACCGTTGTTCTGCAGGCCTGTACCGAAGTAAAATATTCTCCGTAAATCTTATTATAAACCGGGAAATCCTTTTTCATGTTTGTAAGGAATACTGTTACATCCACAATTTTCTCCCAGCTGCTGCCGCTGGCATCCAGCACGGCTTTTACATTGGCAAAGCATTGACGGCATTCTGCTTCAATATCGTACTTAATAATATTTCCTGCAGCATCCTGCTCCAGCCCGGGGATGGAATTGTCTTTTGCACTCCGGCTGCCGATGCCGGAAAGGAATAACAGGTTTCCTACACGCCGGGCATGGGGATAGGCGCCTAATGGTTCAGCCGCCGCCTTGGTTTTAATTATTTCTTTCATATTTTTTAACCGCAGAGAAAAGAGTTAAATGAGATTTCGCAGAGAAACCCTGCGTATCCTCCGCTTCTCCTTTCTCGGCAGTGAATCTTAAAATTGTATACAAACATTTTTCGGTTCCGTAAAGAAACGCAATGCTTCCCATCCGCCTTCTCTTCCAACACCGCTGTCTTTCATGCCGCCAAAAGGCGTACGCAGGTCACGAACCAGCCAGCAGTTGATCCACACAATGCCGCTCTGAACTTTTGCCGCCATGCGGTTTGCTTTGCTGATATCCTGTGTCCAGATGGTAGCAGCCAGGCCGTACTGGGTAGCATTTGCCAGTTGCAACGCTTCTTCTTCTGTTTTAAAAGACTGTAAAGTAACCACCGGCCCAAATATCTCTTCTGTATTTGTTTTACACTCCGGTCCCAGACCTTCTATCACCGTTGGTTTAATGAAATAGCCTTCTGCACATCTTCCTTCAGGCCTGGTGGCCGTACCGCCGCATAGAATCTTTCCTCCTTCTACTTTTGCGAGGATGATGCAGTTCATCACTTTATCAAAATGAACCTTACTTACAACAGCTCCCTGTTTGCTGTTCTCATCCAATGGATCGCCGACGGTTAGTTGCTTTACTTTATGTACAAATTCTGTTTTGAATTTTTCGTAGATGGATTCTTCAACAAGGATACGGCTGCCGCATAAACAGATCTGCCCCTGGTTGCTGAACGAAGAACGTACGGTTGTGTCGATCATTTTCTTCCAGTCGCAGTCTGCAAAGATGATGTTGGGATTTTTACCGCCCAGTTCCAATGACAGTTTTTTGAACATGGGTGCTGCAATGGAAGCAATGCGTTCACCAGCTCTTGTACTTCCGGTAAAGGAAATGGCTTTTATCTCCGGGTGTTTTACGATGGCTTCGCCGCAATGCTGACCAACACCATGCACGATGTTTAAAACGCCATCGGGCACCCCGGCTTCTTTACATATTTTTCCCAGGAGGAAACCCGTTACCGGCGTAACTTCTGATGGTTTGGCGATCACACAGTTTCCTGCGGCCAATGCCGGGGCGATCTTCCAGGTGAACAGATACAGTGGCAGGTTCCAGGGAGAGATGCAACCTACAATACCTATAGGCTGGCGAAGGGTATAGTTGATTGCTTTGTCTTCCATCGCATGACTTTCACTGGCATAATGCATAATACCCGTGGCAAAAAAGCGGAAGTTGGATGAAGCTCTTGGAATGTCGATCAGTTTACTCAGCCAGAGTGGTTTGCCGTTGTCGTTTGTTTCAGCAAGAGCCAGTGCGTCCAGGTTATCATCAATCAATGAAGCGATCTTATTAAGTACCTCAAATCGTTTTTCAACCGGCATGGTGCTCCAGGATGGGTATGCTTTTTTTGCCGCCTTCACAGCAGCATCAATATCTTTTGAATTGCTGTCGGGCACCTGGCCATAAACAGCACCCGTGGCCGGGTTGATATTATCGATGAAATTTCCGCTCAATGGGCCAATGAAATTTCCCCCGATGAAATTTTCGAGGTGATAAGGGGTATCCAGTTGCATGGGTTAAAGGTAAAGAAAAGCAGGATATTGGGTAGCGGATACAAGATCCAGCATCCAGTATCTTGAATCCAGCATCCGTTATCCTGTATCTTGAATCTTGTATCCTGAATCCTGAATCCCGGCCCCTGTATCTTCCTCCCAAAAAATAATTACCTTACAACTCTAAAAACTCTTGCTATGGCAGTAACAGCTCCCTTTAATTTAAAGAAATGGATCGACGAACACCGCGATATGCTGAAACCCCCGGTAGGCAACCAGTGTGTATATAAAGATGCAGAGAATTTTATTGTGATGGTGGTGGGCGGACCTAATTCCCGCAAGGATTACCATTATAACGAAAGCGAAGAACTGTATTACCAGGTGGAGGGAAATATCGTACTTAAGATCATTGATGACGGGGTGTCAAAAGACATACCCATCAACGAAGGAGATATGTTCCTGCTTCCGCCAAAAACGCCGCATTCGCCGCAACGTGGCCCCAATACGGTTGGACTGGTGATCGAGAAAGTAAGGGAAACAGAAGAAGACGGATTTTTATGGTATTGCGAGAACTGCGGTAATAAACTTTACGAAGAATATAAAGTGATAACCGATATTGTAAAACAACTGCCGCCGGTGATGGAAGGATTTTATAATGATGAGCAGAAGCGTACCTGCAGTAAATGCGGAAGCGTGATGGCGCCGCCGGTGAGGAAGGGTTGATTGGTTAATCCGTTAATTGGTTAAAACGTTAATTGGTTAATAATTCTCCAGGCGTTTAAACGGATATGCGGATTAACCAATTACCTAATTAACGTATTAACATGAAAATAGACATCCACACACATATTATGCCCTCCAAAATGCCCAACTGGGTGCAGAAGTTCGGCTATGGAGAATTCATTCACCTGGAACACAGGAATTGCAAGGCCTGTATGATGAAGGGTGATAAGCTTTTCCGGGAAGTGGAGGAAAACTGTTTTGATGCAGCGATACGGCTGAAAGAAATGGATGAGACCGAAGTGACCGTGCAGGTTCTTTCCACCATCCCTGTTTTATTCAACTATTGGGCAAAGCCCCACGATGGGTTAGAGACCTCCCGTTTCTTTAATGATCATATTGCCAATACGGTGGCAAAAGATCCCCAACGTTTCATTGGAATAGGCACGGTGCCACTGCAGGATATTGACCTGGCGATAAAAGAGATGGAACGCTGTGTGAAAGAATTAAAAATGCCCGGACTGGAAATAGGCAGTAATATCAACGGTACCAACCTCAGCGATCCTGCATTCTTCCCTTTTTATGAAGCCGCTGAAAAACTTGGCTGCGCCTTGTTTGTACACCCCTGGGAAATGATGGGTGAACAACAGATGCAGAAATACTGGCTGCCCTGGCTGGTAGGTATGCCGGCAGAAACTTCAAGAGCGATCTGTTCTATGATCTTTGGCGGTGTGTTTGAAAAATTTCCAAAACTAAGAGTGGCATTTGCCCATGGGGGTGGTTCTTTCCCTTTAACAATCGGACGAATTGAGCATGGGTTCAATGTACGGCCCGACCTGGTTGCTGTTGATAATGCCATTAATCCCCGGGATTATATTGGTAAATTCTGGATCGATAGCCTGGTGCATGATGATAAAGCCATGCGCTATATCATAGACGTAATGGGAGCGGATAAGATATGCCTGGGAAGTGATTATCCTTTTCCGCTGGGCGAACATCATCCGGGGAAATTGATAGCGGAGATGAATTTTGGAACTGATCTTAAGGAGAAATTATTATCCCGTAATGCAAAGGATTGGCTGAATGTATAAACCTATGAGGGTTTAATTGAACAGATCCGGATAATCGGTAATGATCCCATCTACTCCCATTCCTTTATACTTTTCAATTTCAGTCCTGGTATTAACCGTCCAGGGAATGACCCTGATATTTTGCGTATGACATTTTTCGATCAGCTCTTTGGTCACCAGTTTGTAAGCCGGACTGTAAATGGTTGGCGTAAAGCCCAGCGCCTTTAGTTGCTGTTCAAATGTTCTTGTATCAAAACCTTCAATGAGCATGGCTGTTTTTATCTGCGGGTATTTCTGGTGAAGGTATTGCAGTGTACGGAAATCGAATGACTGGATGATCACCTGTTCTTCCATGTTTTTTTCTTTGATCAGCTTCATCAGCAGTTCCACAAACTCAGCCGGGGCAGGGTGATAGACATTATCGGTTGCAGGGTTGGTCTTCGTCTCAATATTATAATAAGGAAAGGGCCGGCGGGCCATCATCATATAATTATTCACCGAGTCAAATACATCTGCCAGCCGCGGCTTTACTGCTTTCATTTTTTCCTGCCTGGGAAAACGGGGATGGGGTTTCAGGCCTACATCGTATTTTGCAACATCAGCGTAGTCCATTTGGTATATGTTATAAGTTCTTTCATCTTTTGAGGTAATAAACCCACCACCTGGTTTTGTGGTTATCTCGTGATTGAAAAATGGTTCGTGCGATAATACCACCTGCTTGTCCTTTGTGATCACCACATCCATTTCAAGCGTGGTAACGCCCAGGCCGATCGCATGGATCATCGCCGGTACGGTATTCTCCGGCATCAGGCCCCGGCAACCACGGTGCCCCTGTTTATCAAAATCAGTCTGACTCACCGGTATTGGTTCTTTCATTTCATTACCCGCTGTTTTGTTCTGCTTAGTTGATGAGCACGCAATGCAAATAAAGCCGGCTGCAAAAAAAATCAGCATTTTATGGGAAACTGTTTGCAACATTCTTTTCATCGTTTATTAAAGGTAGACTAAAAAATAAAGGCATGAACTGCTCCATGCCTTTTATACTATTTTTAAGAAAGAAGATTATCCTTCTGCCTGTTCGTTGGTATTGCTATCGCCGGTTGTTTCCTCCACGATCTCGCCGGTTTCAGTCACAGCTAAAACAGTTTCCGTTGTTTCTGTTATTTCCATTGCTGCATTTTCTTCAGCCTCTTTAACATTGGTAGCCTGCACCAGTTCTTCCATCAGCACTTCGGATATCTTTGGGAGGTCTTCTGAGCTGTTGATGCCGAAGTAATCCATGAACGATTTGGATGTGGCATAAATGAGCGGCTTGCCTACCGCATCTTCATTCCGGCCGGAGATGATCACCAGGTCTTTTTCCAGGAGTTTCTGAACCGCATAATCGCAGTTCACACCACGGATGGATTCGATCTCACTTTTAGTGATGGGTTGTTTATAAGCAATGATGGCCAGGGTTTCCAATGAAGCAATGGAAAGGCGTTTTAAGAATTTGTCGCCATTAAGCTGGGCAACCGTTTTATGGTATTCTTTTTTGGTAAGGAACTGCCATCCGCCGCCGATCTGCTTCAATTCAAAAGCATAAAACTCAGAATGGTATTTTTCACCGATGCCTTCAATGGCTGCATCTACCTGTTCCTGGGTGGCCCGGTCTTCAATAAAAGCCAGGGCGCTGTTCACCAGTTCCAGTAATTCGGCATTGGTCAATGGCTTGTCGCTGGCAAATATCAGCGCTTCTATGTGAGGAATTATTTCTGAAAGTTCCATGTTCAATTTGGTGATTTGGTGATCTGGTAATTTGATGATTGGAGTGTGACTTACATCTTCAAATCTCCAAACCGGTACATTATCAAATCGATTATCCTTGTAATGCCGCCGCACCACTCACGATCTCTGTTAACTCGGTGGTAATGGCCGCCTGTCTTGCACGGTTGTAACTTATCTTAAGCGATTTCAATAATTCATTGGCGTTATCACTTGCCTTATCCATAGCGGTCATCCTGGCTCCATGCTCACTGGCATTGCCATCAAGCGCTGCTTTAAATAACTGGGTGTTCAGGATCTTTGGCATCAGTTCGGCGATCAATACATCTTTGCCTGGTTCAAAAATGAAATCGGCATTCTTTTGTCCTTCTGCTTTCTGTACTTTTTGTACCGGCAGGAATTGTTCGGCAACAAAACGCTGGGTAGCGGCATTTTTAAATTCGCTGTACACCAGTTCCACTGCATCGATCTCTTTATTGGCAAATGCATCCATGGCATATTTTGCAGCAGCCTGTACTTTTTCAAAGGTCAGTCCGCCTAAAATATCCCAGTAGTTATTGATCACTTTAAAATTATTCTTGGTAAAATTCTCGTACCCTTTTTTACCGATCGGTAGTATGGATACATTGCCTTTGGCATGCTGGGCTGCATATTTATCATGGATGATCTGTTTGGCCAGTTTGATGAGGTTACTGTTGTAGCCGCCGCAAAGTCCGCGGTCGCTGGTAACCACAATGATCATTACTTTTTCTACGGGCCGTTGGGTGGCTAAGGCCATGCTTACATCGCCTTCGCTGTTGCTTACGATATTGCCCAGCATTTCCTGCAGTTTTTGGGCATAGGGCCTCATCTGGGTTATGGCATCCTGTGCACGGCGCAGTTTGGCTGCACTCACCATTTTCATGGCCTTGGTAATTTGCTGCGTACTTTGAACGCTTTTTATCCGGTTACGAACCTCTTTTAATGCACCACTCATAGTTGATCTGTCTGGTTGATTTAACGGCGGCAAAGGTAATAAAAAAGGGGTGTAAAACCCCCTTGAAAAATTATATTTATTAAGGTTTTCACCCCTAAAATCCAGGGGGTACCGATGGGGGTGGACCCATTCTCCTGAAATCAACGCCCTGCCGCTGAATGGTTTGCCCGGCAAACCGTTGCAGGCGATAGGTAAAGGTGAGAATAAAGTAGCGGGTGAGGCGGTTCGTACGGCTATCTATAATGCTGTTGGCTGTTACGCTACGGTTGATATTACTGTTTTGTTTGAAAAGATCAAAGGCCTCCAGGCGGATAATGCCATTCTTCTTTTTAAAGAGTTGTTGCTCCAGCGAGGCATTCATGATGGCCTGGTTCTGGCTGACACTGCTGGCGAGGCCGGAATTGATGGTATAATCGAAATCGTATTTCAACACCAGCGTTTTGGTGATGTTGAAGTTGATATTACTGCTGAAGGTCCAGGCATTGCTGGATGAATTCTGCAGGGTGGTGAGCGCCTTGCCGGACCGGTTGTTGTATTTTACATCATTCAGACTGTAATTGACACCGGCGCCGAACTCGATCTTTTCTTTGTAGTTGTATTCAAATGTAAAGCCCTGGCTAACCACCCAGTTATTGCCAATGTTCCGGATGCTGTCGGTCAGGTTGATGTTGTGATTATAATTTGCCGTACCTCTCAGCGATAGAACATATTTCCTGTTCTTATAGGGTCTTGAATACACATAAAAACCAAGCAGATTGTAATAGCCATTTACATTCTCAGGAATGCGTAACTGGCGCCCGGCGCCGTTGTCGATGGTATTATACACGATCTGGTTCTTAATGGTACTCAGCGTAAAATTGGTGAACAGCACTTTGCCGCTGATCAAATTAAAATTATTGTAAGAAAAATTCAGGTTGTGATTCATCGACGGTTTCAGCTCCGGGTTACCCAGGGTTATATTCTGCTGGTTGCTTTGGTCAGGAACCGGTTGCAACTGGCTGAAGCTTGGCTGGGTGGCATTTCCGTTATAACTGAAGTTGAATGATTTTGAGCGGCTGAAATTGTATACAAACCGGGCTATTGGAAAAACATTCGCCCGGCGGATGGTTTTATAAGCACTGTCTTTGGTGATGGAATTTCCCTGCAGGTTCACTGGCTGCAAACTTAACCCGATGGTATAATTGTATTTCTTTTTGGTGGTACGTAAAGAAATGCCTGCCCGGTTATTGTAAAAATCATTCTCATAGTCGTTACTCAAAAAAGGATTCAGTGTTCTTGCTTTGGTGGCAGAATCCACATTGAATGTTTGCCGGTTGTTGCGGCTGTGGCTCAGGTTGTGTGAGTAACTGAAATCAAGACTGCGGAATTTGTTCAGCGGTTCAGAGTAGGTAAAGCGGATACCGTAATTGTAATTGTCGTTCTCCTGGTTGATGAACTGGAAACTGTTGCGTGGCCCGATGAACGGCAACACATACTGGTAACTCAGGTTGGTAACGTCCTGTTCCGAGTTATTATCCGAAGTACCCAATGACAGGCTGGTTGAAAAATTACGGCCACGTTTCCTGAATTTGTGGTTGTATAAAATGGTGGCGGCTAAATTCGGGGCCTGCGAATTGGTGAGGCTCCGGTTACTTCCATCGCTTGTTTTGGTTCCGTTCTTTGTATCGAAGTAATCAAAAACACTTTGGTTGTTACCGTTGCTGCCGCTGTAATTAACGCTCGGACTTATCTTAATATAATTGAAAGAGTCTACCTGGTATTCGATATTAAATGTAAAGCGGTGTGAATTTCCTTTTGTAAGGTTATTTACGTCCTGGTTGTTCAAAAAGCTGCTTGTCTCATAAAAATTCTGCGAAGAAGTATTCTGGACCTGGCTGGTGTTCCGGTAATTGTACGAATAGCTTCCATATACACTTACCCGCTTGCTCCATTGATCCCGGTAATTGAATCCGGCCGAATGGGTGGTGGAAATGCCGCTGTTGCTGCCTCCGCCAAACGAACCTGCATTATCGCTCCGCATCATGTTATTCATCTGGCCCATGCCTCCCATATCGTTCATTACGCTCATGCCCTGGCGCATCATGCTGGTGGCGCCCCGGTTGCCGCCGCCGTTAAAATTAAAGAGCGATGTGTTGGTATTGTTGCTGTTGCCTAAAACAGATATCTGTGTATTGTTATTGAAATAGTTTCCGTTGAAGGATGCCTGGTAACGGTCTTCGGTTCCGTACCCGCCGGTAACCCTTCCAAAGAAACCCTTGTTCTTATCTTTTTTTATCTGGATGTTCAGTACTTTATCCGGGTCGCCGTCTTTAATTCCCGAAACCGTGGCCTGGTCGCCATAATCGTCTATCACCTGTATCTTATCTACAATATTGGCGGGCAATTCTTTGGTAGCCGTTTTTACATCGCCGCCAAAGAAATCCTTGCCGTTCACTTTTACACGGCTCACCGCTTTACCCTGGGCGGTTACGTTTCCGTCTTTATCAACCTGCACCCCCGGTAATTTCTTTAAAAGGTCTTCTACTACAGCGCCTTCTTTTACTTTAAAGGAAGAAGCATTGTATTCAATAGTATCTTCTTTTACTACAATGGCAGGCGCTTCCACCACCACTTCGGCCAATAGTTTTGCATCCTGTACCAGCGAAAAACTTCCCAGGTCAATTAACTTTTCCTGTTTGTTTACGGGAATAAATTTTGCTACCGGCCGGTAACCAAGGTGGCGGACTATAACAGAAAAATTAGAAGCAGGCACCACTTCAAACCTGAACTGGCCTTTATCATCGGCAAAAGTGTAAACAGTGTCGGTTGCATTTGATTTCACTACCAATGCCACCACGGCATTTTCAATCGGCTTTTTGGAAGCAGAGTCAAACAGGGTTCCTTTTACCTGCGAGCGGGCGGCAAGGGAAAAGAAAAGTACAAAAGAGACCAGGTATAGTTTTCTCATAAACACGTGTTGATATACGAACCTATTCGTGTAAAAATAGTTTAGAAAATTATATATCGGGGCCTATTTTGATGAATGGTTTCTATTTTGAGGATTTATTAACACAAGAAACCCTGCTAAAACTTATAGACCATGGATACAGAGCCCGGGCCGCCACTCAATTGCAGCTTGTCTAATATCTTTCCATGCCTGCGGTGGATGGCATAATTAACGGCATCATACAATAACAAAAAACCTCCCTGCAGCATGATGGAATTACCGTAGCCCCTGAACCTATCCGGGTTTTTTTGATGGTCGCTTGCTTTATTCATCCATAAGCCGGCACCCACATACAATACATCCAGGCCGGTATTGATCAGGTAGGTCTTTTCTGTCTTGCTTTGATGCTTAAGCACCGATGCCAGGGTAGGATTATCGATCTTTTCCCTGCCGGCGCCCCAATAACCAAGGCCTGCAATGGCCAGGTTAATACCACCCCACATTACATTCATCTGGTGAAAATACCGCATCTCTTTGTTACGGGTATCGGTGGCAATACCGCTTACTACAATATTGGCTACCGACCAGCCGCCCAGTACCAGCATCGATTTTTTTGAGATGCCCACTCTTTTTTTCTCAAATTGCAGCAGGTCTGTTTTCTGAGAAAAAGAAGAGAAAGCAAAAGTGCAGAAACAAATAAGCAGTATAATCCGTTTCATAGTTTGTTTTTATCAAAATACGAAACAATATTTGTCCCGGATTGTTCTCAGGGAAGGAGTTTTATTTTCATTGCTTTCAGCTCCTGCCGGATCCTTATCATACCGCCTTCGGAAGCGCTTTGCTGCAGGTCTATCTCCCGATACAGTTTGCATTCCAATGAAAGCAGTTTGTCTTTCTGCCTGGTTAATTCCTTTGAAGGGATTACAATAGTGCTGTCGGGCCCATCCTGGCTGTAATGAAAACTGCTGTCGGTACCGCTGCTGTATACTTCCACATAATCTTCTTTGGTTAAGGGGGCCGACCGATAAGATATCCGGAGGTCGCTTGTACGCCCGGCTTCCATGGTTCCGTTGGTTATGGCAAAAGGAGCGAACGTAAATTCATTATCGAATTGTTTTCCGGAAGTATTGGTGAACCGGATGGTATGCTTACCATAAAAACCATTTACCGGTTTGCGGATATTATAGTAGGCACCGCCGGCTGTACTGCTGTCTGCTTTCAGTTTTTCACCATCAAATTCCACCTTACTGCCATCGCTTAAAACAAGGGTGGTTCCGTTATTACCTGCAAAGCGGAACTGGCAGGTGATGTCCACATTTTCATCGCCCTCGGTATGGCTGATATAGTAGTCCATGTATATCTTG
>DAOQRQ010000016.1:0-18521 GCA_035355815.1 Ferruginibacter sp.
TTATAATAAGATCCAGCGGTATTTTGTTGAGAAAACAAGGCTGGGTATCCCGGTGATGACGCATGAGGAATCACTGCACGGTCAGCAAACCCAGGATGCAACCAACTTTCCCATTCCCATTGCATTGGCAAGTACCTGGAATGAGAACCTGATGACAGAGATATTTACCAACGTAGCCGAAGAAGTAAGGGCAAGAGGCGGGCACCATGTGCTGGCACCGGTGGTAGATATAACAAGAGACCCCCGCTGGGGAAGAACAGAAGAAACCATGGGAGAAGATCCTTATCTCACATCAAGACTGGCCGTTGCCCAAATAAAAGCCTACCAGGGAGAAGGTGTTTACCTCGGTAAAAATAAAGTAGCAACCACCTTAAAACATTTTGGCATTCACGGGCAAAGCGAGGGAGGCGAAAATGTTGCACCAAGTAATATTGATGAACGTACCGCAAGAGAAGTTTTCTTTCCTTCTTTTAAAGCGGCTGTTCAGGAAGGCAAGGCCATGAATGTAATGGCAACCTATAATGAACTGTGGGGACTGCCGGCACATATCAACAGGCAATTACTTACAGATATATTAAGAAAGGAGTGGGGATTTAAAGGCGTGGTAGTGTCTGACTATTTTGCGATCCGGGATGTAAGCACGTTACATAAAATAACGCCTTCCTATGACGAAGCCGGGTACCTGGCTTTTAAAGCAGGCATCGACCTGGAAACACCAGACCCGGATGGTTTTGTGAACCTGAAAAAATATATAACAGCCGGAAAGATTTCCATGGCAGAGCTGGATGCGGCTGTAACAAGAATTCTCATTGCTAAATTCAGGCTTGGCTTATTTGATGATCCGTATGTGGATGCAGATAAGGCAGAGGAGATCGTTGGCAGTGCGTCAAAAAGAGCGGTGGCCTACAAAGCCGCACAGGAAGCCATGGTGCTGTTGAAGAACGACAATAATTTTTTACCGCTGGATAAGAATAAGATAAAGACCATTGCACTTATTGGTCCCAATGCCGATAAATGTCTGCTGGGCGGTTATTCCAGCAAACCCCGTGTTTGTATCTCTCCGCTTCAGGCCATTAAAGAACGATATGGCAACCATATAAAAGTACTGTATGCCGAAGGCGTTAAGCTGACGGATAAGAACAACTGGTTTGCCGATACCATCAACCTGGCAAACAACGGAGATGTAAAAGCGAAGATCGCCGAAGCCGTTGAAATTGCCAGTCAGGCGGATGTGGTGCTGTTATTTGTGGGAGGCAACGAAAGTATGAGCCGGGAAGGATGGGCACCCGATCACCTGGGCGACCTGCCAACCCTGGAATTACTGAATCACCAGAACGAACTGATAAAAGAAATTGTTTCTGTTGGAAAACCAACTTGTGCATTTGTAAACAGCGGTCCGCCATTGAGCATTGGCGATCTTGTAAATTCGGTGCCTGCAGTCATGCAGTGCTGGTACCTTGGGCAGGAAGGAGGTTACGCAATGGCGGACGCTTTGTTTGGCGAAATCAACCCTAATGGAAAACTGCCCATCTCTTTTCCAAGAACTGCCGGGCATATTCCGGCTTTTTATAACTATAAGCCGTCAGCACGCAGGGGCTATAATCTTGGTTTTACAGTAAGTCCCCTGTTTGCTTTTGGCCATGGCCTTAGTTATACAACTTTTCAATACAGCGGTCTTAAGCTTTCATCTGCGCAAATGAAAATGAATGGAACAGTAACGGTGAGTGTAGAGGTAAAAAATACCGGCAGCCGGCGTGGAGCAGAAGTGGTGCAACTGTATATCCGGGATGACTACTCATCGGTTGCACGCCCGGTAAAAGAACTGAAAGGATTTAAAAAGATCTGGCTCGAACCCGGCCAGTCGCAAACAGTAAGTTTTGTGATCAATAAAGAAATGCTTTCGTTTTATGATACCAATATGAAGTGGGTGGCAGAGCCGGGCGACTTCACCCTGATGGTAGGCACCGCTTCTGATAAGACAGAAAACCTTAAATTCAGCCTTGTTAAGTGAGTACTACCATGCAGAACTTAGTTTTAAATCAAAAATCCAGTCGTTTATGTTATTGCAGCAAACCATGCGTTGGTTCGGTCCGAATGATGCGGTCAGTTTAAAAGATATTCGGCAGGCCGGTTGCAGCGGCGTGGTAACCGCCCTGCATCATATTCCCGTGGGAGATGTGTGGACGGTTGATGAGATCAATAAAAGAAAAAAGATCATTGAAGAAGCAGGATTGACATGGACGGTGATTGAAAGCCTGCCCGTACATGAAGACATAAAAAAACAAAACGGGAATTATCTTCAGTACATTGAAAACTACAAAACAAGTTTACGCAATGTGGCCGCCTGCGGTTTAAAAGTAGTTACGTATAATTTTATGCCGATACTGGACTGGCTAAGAACCGATGTTTCTTATACTATGCCCGATGGAAGCAGGGCCTTGTATTTTGAACGTTCGGCCTTTGTTGCATTTGACCTGTTCTTACTAAAAAGGCCCGGAGCAGAAAAGGATTATACCGAAGCGGAAATAAAAAAAGCGAAAGCACGGTTTGAGAAAATGAGTGATGAAGAAAAAGAAAAACTGTTTCGCAATACCATGCTGGGATTACCGGGCAGTGATGAAGCATTTACTGCCGAACAGGTAATAGCCGCTTTAAAAACATACGAAGGCATCAATGCAAAACAATTGCAGCAGCATCTTTTTTATTTTCTTAAACAGGTGGTGCCTGTTGCAGAAGAATGCGGCCTGCAAATGGCCATTCACCCGGATGATCCGCCATACCCTGTTTTGGGTTTGCCCAGGGTGGTCAGTACAGAGCAGGATGCGCTTGACATCATCCGGTCGGTACCTTCGCCCGCAAACGGACTTTGTTTTTGTACGGGTTCATTTGGCGCCAGGGCCGATAATCATATTGTAAGTATGATCCAGCGTTTTGCCGACAACATTCATTTCCTTCACCTGCGTAATACAAAACGGGATGAAGAAGGAAATTTTTACGAAGCAGATCACCTGGCGGGAGATACCGATATGTATGCCGTAATGAAGGAAGTGGTGCAGTTGACGAAGCGGCGGAATATTTCATTACCCATGCGGCCCGATCACGGACACCAGATGCTGGATGACCTGAATAAAACCACCTACCCGGGATACAGTGCCATCGGGCGTTTGCGTGGACTGGCAGAACTCCGTGGACTGGAATGGGGCATCTACCGGTCCCTGTACCCGGCAGAAGAAAAATGAATTTTCAAGACCGATCAAATGAGCAGGATCACTAAAGAACATTTTGGAGAATACGACGGGAAGGAGATATTTCGCTTCACGCTGGTGAATGCAGCGGGCAATAGTGTTTCGGTGATCAATTACGGCGGAACCATTACTTCCTGGATCATTGCCGATGCAAACGGGCAAAAAAAAAATATTGTAGCCGGCTTTGATACCCTGCAGCAGTACCTGGACGATACCGCCTATTTCGGTTGCATAGCCGGGCGCTATGCCAACCGCATTGCCAACGGGCATTTTTCCATCAACGGAACCAGTTATGTGCTTGCCTGCAACGATGGCAAAAATCATTTGCATGGCGGAAACCGGGGCTTTGATAAAAAGGTTTGGGATGCGGTCATCATAGAAAAAGAGCAACCCGTTCTTTCTTTGAATTATTTCAGCAGGGATGGTGAAGAAGGTTACCCCGGTAACTTAAATGTTACAGCAGAATTTTCTTATACCGATGATGATGAACTGATCATAGGGTATGCCGCCCAAACGGATAAACCTACACCGGTCAATCTTACCAGCCATTGTTATTTTAATTTATCCGGACAGATGGACCGTACCATTCTCGATCATTCGCTGCAGATAAATGCCGATGCATATACAGCAATGAATGACGAACAGATTCCAACGGGAGAATTGATACCGGTGGAAGAGACCGCTTTCGATTTCCGGGAGCTTACTGCCATAAAAGACAAACTGGAAGTTTCCGGTGAAGAATACGATCACAATTTTGTATTGAATAAGAACGGGAGCCCGTTCTCCTTTGCGGCTTTGCTGACCGGCCCGGCTGGCCAGCCGCAACTATCTGTATTTACTACAGAACCCGGGCTGCAATTATATACCGGTAACCTGCTCAACGGCAGTTCAAAGAACCGGGACGGCAAAGAGATAAATAAATACAGCGCCCTGTGCCTGGAAACGCAGCATTTTCCCGACTCACCCAACCAGCCTAATTTTCCTTCCACCATCTTAATGCCGGGGAAGAAATTTTTTTCGAAGACGGTTTATAAGATTACAACCGGATAAGTTCCGGAAGAGATTTTTCCGTAGAGCTAAAAATAAAAAGTCTTTGCCATTTATGAAGGCTTTAAAGCTGAAGCCGGCAGCGGCTTTTACAATGAGAAAAGCAGATAGGAAAACTACTTTCCAGGTGTCTGTGGTTCCTTAATTTCCCGTTTTAATTATATGACTGGTTATTAAAGTCATGCGGCCATTGCAGAATTTCCTGCTGGTACAGGTAAAGGGGAATATTTTTATAAGGAAATTTCAATACAACAATCGAAGTATCAATTTGATTCTGAGTTGTTATTTCAAATGAGTTAGCAGAAAACGGGTTCGTGGTTTTTAAGATAGTCCATGAAGACGTCGAGATCCGGTCTGTCAAAAGTGAGGAATTGCCTGCCGCTCTTTGCTCAAAAAAGCTTCCGCCATACATATTTTCTTTATGGTATAATTCCTGTAAGCCCAGGCCGGTTCCTGATAACAGGATAGCCCAGGCCAATAATCACCAGGCTTTGCTACCGGTTTGGTGAGGAGTAACAGGCAGGGGTTTCTGTATTCAAAATACTCATTCTACCCTAAGTGATTTGAGCGGATGCCTGTAATGCAAATAGACAGCAAGCCACCGCCTGTAATCTTTACATTTATTATGACGATAATTTCGGGAAGACCAGGTAAAATACTCAGTGTGAGGCATTTTATAGAACGGCCATATGGTAAAATAAAGGCAATAAAAAACCTCTTTTCTTCAACGCAGGCTCTTTAGGCATCTTTAATGATTATTACTTGATAAGAAGAACAGATCCTTTCAATAGCTGTTTATCCGGTTTGTCGCTCAGCTGGTAATTTATGATCCAAATATAAGATCCTTGAGACTGGGCCACCCCTTTATAAGTCCCATCCCATCCTTGATTTTTATCGCTGCTTTCAAATAACAATTTACCATACCGATTAAGTATTTGAAGATGGTATTCGGTAATATTTTCTCCAAAATATGATTTAAAGACATCGTTTTTTCCATCACGATTTGGCGTAAAGGCAGTAGGAATATATAGTTTACAGACACCTGTTGTAATAAGTACAGAATCTTTTTTGCTGCCACAATTATTGACAGCCGTAAGATGATACAGACCAGGCTGACTTACCATATATGTTGGAGAAGAAGAACCATCCTGCCATAAATAGCTTACATCATTAATACGTGGATTTAAGGTTATCTGCATACCATTGCAAATGGGCTGATCTGGCCCCAGGGTAAATACAGGTTTTGAAATATAAGTTATATTAACGGTGTCTCTTGCAAAACATCCGGCTCTGTTTACGGTTACATAGTATTTACCTGTTTGTTTTACAAGATATACGGCTGCTGTACTTCTGTCCTGCCACAAATAAGTGGCATCAGGATTGGCAGCATTCAGTAACAAAGTATTGCCTTCACAGAGTGAAGCATCGTTACCAAGATTAACAACAGGTAGTGGCTTAACCATTACAGATACACTATCACGGTATAAACAGCCATCCTTGCTCACATCGCACCAATAAATACCAGTTTGAAAAACCCTAATCACGGGTGTAGTTGCTGCGGTATTCCAGGTATAACCGGATGCACCGGTTACCGTAGCATTTAGAGAAACCGTGTCTTTTTCACAAACTGATCTATCAGGACCTAAAGAAAAATTTGGAAGGGTTTTAAAATTCACATTGATAGTATCCTGCCAATAACAACCATTAACTGTGGAAGTAAGTTTTAGCCAATATGTTCCCTGGTTGGCAACAGATATAGTTATATTGGTACTATTTGTACTCCATAGATAACTCACATTATTTTGAAATGGCGAAGGGGTTAGGTTTATGAAAGTACCACCGCAAATAGTAGTATCATTTCCTAAAGAGAATAAAGGAGATGGCTTAAAAGTCACATTTATTGTATCTGACGAACTGCATCCGTTAGTATTGATTGCTGTAACCCAATACGTTCCACTTTGCGTCACCACTAACGAGTCGCCATTATAACTTGTTCCATTCCATGTATGACTTGTAGCATTAACAATTCCTGGTGTCAATGTTAAAGTTTCTCCCTGGCAAAGAATGGTATCCTTCGGCAATGTAACCTGTACGGCAGGGTACTCAGTGATAGTTATGGTATCACTGGATGTACAACCCGTTTGATTAATGATACTGTTTACCCAATATGTGCCACCCTGCTTTACCCATATATAAGCGGCAGTATCTCCTGTACTCCAAAAATGTGAAGCGCCTGGAAAAGTAGCATCAAGTTTTACAGAATCTCCTGTACAAAGAGAACCGTAACGGCCAAAAGCAACACTGGGTTTTGGTACAAACGTTATTTTTATTGAATCTGTTTGTTCACATCCGGTACATCCATTTTGAATCATTTTTATGTACACGGTACGGGAAGAATTTACAATATATAAACTATCACGAATCCCATAGTTTAGGATTGGTGTACCATAACCTTCTCCCCACTCAAAAATTCCATTAATACAATGCGGTTTTATTATTAACGAACTGCCATCGCATAATACGGTATCAGTAGGGAGTGGATACAATAAACGTTTATTGGGATCTTTTCTTTCTACGATCTCTGTCACGCTGTCAATAAGCAGGTTTGACGCATCGAATATTTTTGCAGTTACAGTATAAATACCGGGACTTGAAAAACGATGTGCAGCTTTAACAGCCGATGCCGTATTGTTTACTCCTGAAGCAAGATCACCAAAATCCCACTCCACATGTGCCGTTGTATCACGGGTAATAGTAAAGTGCAAAGAATCCGGATAGCACCCACCAGTATATACGATACAATTTTTTATAGCTTTTTGAACATAGGCATGATAAAACTGCCGGCTTTCAAGAGATTGTAAGCCAGTAGGGAAAGGCACTTCGCTAAAGTTATAAGAGTCGCCAATATGATTGGGAAAATCAATACTCCCATATCTCGGTATTCCATAATGGAAAGCCAGGTGTATTTTTTTATTCAGTACAACACGAGGGGTATAAAATTGGTAAGGTTTGCAAAAGAAAAGTTTTGAGTAACTGTATTGTGTTAATGCAGTTGAATCAGTATAACAAAGATTATATTGCTCAAGAATGTTACTATATGAACCTCCACACCCACCATTATAATTATTGTATACAGAATAAAGCCTGTACAAAAGTTTGTTATCCGGCGAAAACTCCAGCATATTAAGTGTAGCGGGAGTTGTTCCAAGATAAGGATTGCCGTATATTTTAGTTGAAACCTTGTCGGCGAGTTTTCCTGTTTGAGAATTAAAATTAAAAATGTAACAAATATTTTGTGGAATCAGGTTGCCAACGCGTGCCCCGGCAATCATTCTCCCATCATGCGATGTTGCTAGACTCACATAGTTTGATACATTGCTAAACCAGACCGTACCCACTTTACTGATAACTTTGTTGTTGGTAACACCAGTTGAATTTACCAATCTTGAATAAATTGTATCTGAGTTGGCTTTGCAGGTCACGACCCAAAAATTGTCCAACCCTCTTTGTTGAACCAGTATAAACGGTGTTAGCAATTGGGTGGCGTCTGTGGTATCAATCGGATTGTCGGCACTGGTGACAGTACCTGATCCGCCATTTAAGGACATATCAATTTCTGCATATTTTAGTACCCATCGGGCAGAAGACGAAAATGGTTGACTTACCTGGTAAAACAGATAGTATTTTGAATTATTAGATGGAACCGGGGCCACCAAAGCCGTAGAACCATAATTATAGTGCGGGCCAAATAAGTTACTGCCCGGCATCACCTGGTAGTTTTTATCGAATACGACTCCGTTACGGAGCCCAAAAGTAGGGTTGGTATAACAAAAATCGAACATTACATTTCCAATGCTGTCGGAACAGGTAGCAATACTCCATTCACTATTAGGTGTTGGCACTCCTGGTATCGATTGTGGATTTCCTGAATTGTAAGTAATACCAGTATTGCTGAAATGAAAATTACTTATTTCTTTCTGGGCAAAGGAAGGCCGCACTACAAAACTGAAAAGTAGCGCCAGTAATAAGAGTTTACATGATAGGTTTTTTACAATCATTGATCTTTATTACAAGTATTGTAAGATACTTTTTTTATTTCATAGGATGATTATAATGACTAAAACAAGCATCCCTATATTTGACAAAGTACCGGCCAAAGACGACTTGGGGGTTGCGGGCATCCTTTAGGATCTTAAAGTATTCCGGGGCTTATTTTATTGAGGTAAAGAGGAAGTGTTAGTAAGAGAATCCTGGAAATTTTATATTGATTAATTCTTTTTCCACTACAAAAATAAAAAGGCTCAAAATCAATCGGTAACGCTAATTATTAGCCTTTCAGTTGCTGAGTTGAAGGGATCGAATCCCGAGAGCTTTCGGAACAGTTAGCTATAACACAAAGTTCGGTGGTCGACCCCGGTCGTCCCAACAGCAGTGTTGGGACGGCTCTACGTTTTTTATACTGTTGCCCTCACCCGGAAGAATAATGAACAGGGAACAAAGAATGCCGGATTTTGACCTGATGTCTTAGTCAGTATTACTTCCTTGTTCAAAAATCCTTGTTCCTTGTTCGATATTATATTAAATAAAAAAGCCTTCGTCGTTAAACGAAGGCTTTGCTGTAGGGGAAGGGATCGAACCTTCACGAGGCAGTTAGCTATAACACAAAGTTCGGTGGTCGACCCCGGTCGGACTGATATTGCTATCAATCCGGCTCTATGTTACGTTTATCCTGTTGCCCTCACCCCCGAGACAAGGGGGCATGTCTGCCAAAAATTTCATCACCCCACAATGATTAAGAACTTGATGACACAAAAATAAGGGAATTGCCCATTATGTTTAAAATAATTTATCAAATATTTGGAAATTATAGAAATATTTCAAATATTTGCTTTAATGTTTAAAAAAACGAAAAAACCCAAAACAAAATGGCTGCTAAATTAAATCTTGACAAATTGGATCTCCAGATCATTCACGAAATGATGGAAACCGCGGAGATCTCTTATGCCGAACTGGGAAAAAAATTATTTGTAAGCGGTGGCACCATCCATGTGCGCATAAAGAAACTGCAGGAATCCGGCATTGTTAAAGGTACAAGACTGAATGTTGACCTCAAACAACTGGGCTATGATATTACCGCCTTTGTGGGAATTTACCTGGAGAAAAGTTCTTTATACGATGCGGTTGCAAAAGACCTGATGAATATACCCGAGATCGTGCGGCTGAATTATATCACCGGTAATTACAGCATGTTCATAGAAATTGTTTGTAAAGACATTACCCAGCTTCGTTCGGTATTGCACGATGAACTGCAGAAGATAAAAGGCATTGAACGAACCGAAACATTTATTTCCCTGGAAGAAGGGTTTAACCGGAACGTGCAGGTGGCGCCGGCGGTTTAATTTGGTAATGAATTAATTTGGAGATTTGATGATTTGAGGCGTGTACGATCAAAAGAAATCATCACATCACCAAATTACCAAATTGATCAATCAGTTTTCACATCCACCGCATCTCTCAACCCATTCCCCAGTAAATTAAAAGCCAGCACCAATAACATGATGGCAAAGCCCGGAACCAGGGCCAGCATCGGGTTGTGCGTAATGATGAAATTATAATTCTCTTTTATCATCAGTCCCCAGCTTGGTTGCGGAGGTTGAATGCCGAAACCGAGAAAACTTAAACCGGCTTCTACAATGATGGCGGTGGCAAAATTTCCGGCAGCGATAACCAGTACCGGTCCGAGTATATTCGGTAAGATATGGCGGAGTATGATCCGGTTATTCTTTAAACCCAATGCCTTTGCGGCCTGCACGTATTCCATTTCCTTGATGGCCATTACCTGTCCACGTATCAAACGGGCCACACTCACCCACATCGTTAACCCAACGGCAATGAATATCTGCCAGAAGCCCTTGCCCATGGCCATGGTGATGGCAAATACCAGCAACAATGTTGGAATGCTCCAGGTAACATTCACCAGCCACATGATCAGCTCATCCACCCATCCACGATAATAACCTGCCAGGGCGCCTAAAATAATTCCGAGTGTGAGTGAAATAAGTACAGCGATCAAACCCACGGCCAGGCTTACCCTGGTGCCAATGATGAGCCGGCTTAAAATATCCCTGCCGAATTTATCGGTACCCAGCCAGTATTTTTTGCTGATGATGTTTTGCCGGATATCCGGGGGATTATTATTTGTCAGTTGGGCAATGGAATAATATTGAACAAGGGTTGTGTCATCATCAATGAATTTATTTACCAGCAAACTGTCGCCAATAACTTGGTATCCATTAATAGGGATATACCGGTAATTTTTTTGCTTCCCCCATAGCAGGATAGTAAACCAATTTTGATGACTGCTGTTTTTAAGATCAGGAACAACTAAGAATTGTTGTGTATATCCCGGTTTCTTTGCCTGTATCTCCACCGTTTGCAGATCGGCATTGGGAGAATTATCGGGAGCAATCACATAACCGGATATGGATAACAGTACAGCAAGAATAATGATGAACAACCCGAACAAAGCGCCCTTGTTTTTTCTAAGACGCTTCCAGGTTTGAGCCCTGAAGGAAAAACGGTTACCTGCCATCCCCTAAATTACAAATTCAGCCCATTATTTCACGCTTCTTTCTTTCCAGGTATACCTGCCAAATGCGCCCAGGAAGCCGGCAACAACGGTATACAGGATATGGAAAGGCTGCATTACCGGAAACAGCCATAATAACGTTCGTTTATTGAAAAATCCGGCAACGGGGTAGAGGAAGAGCAGTTCGATTCCTGTTTTTAAAAGTAATAATACCAGCCAAAGGTTGATAATTGATAATTGATAATTGACAATTGATAATTTTCCAGGAATAAAAAGCATGAGTATTGGCAGCAACAAAAGAACCAGGTTAATGAGATAAACCAATACCAGCACCGAAATGATCCGCTTATCATCATATTTGCCTGCCTTGCTGGCCCAGCGGATGCGTTGGTTAAAAAATTCCCCGATCGTTCTTACGGGTTCTGTTTCAACGATCGCATCTTTTGATCTCAAGAACATCACTTTGCCCGGGTATCGTTTGTATATCTTGTGCATCAGCAGCATATCATCGCCGCTGGCGATACTATCAATACCGCTGAATCCGCCCACTTCGTGAAACGCTTTTTTGGTATAAGCCAGGTTGGCGCCATTGCACATGCTGTGAATCTTTTTATATACCGAAGCGCCGGTGATGCCCTGCAGGGTCATGAAGTCGAGTGCCTGGAATATCTTGATGAACCTCACCCCCGGCCCCTCTCCCGCAGGCGAGGGGAGAAAGGCTACAGGTGCTGCAATAAATTCCGGTTGATGTTCTTCATAAAATGATGCAATGGTTTGTAACCAGTTTCCCGGAACAATGCAATCGGCATCGGTTGTAACAATTAATTCGCCTGTTGATTGTTGAATAGCAATTTCGATCGCTTTCTTTTTATAGGAGTTCAACTCTTTTTCTGCAATAAAATCTTTTAATGAAAGGAGTCTTACATTTTGAGTGCTGTATTTATTTATGATAGATACCGTGTTATCGGTAGAGTGATCGTCAACAACCAGTACTTCAAACCAGTCTTTTGGATAGGATTGGGCGCAAACAGAATCCAGGCAGGCAGCGATGTTTTTTTCTTCGTTGCGGGCGGGGATGATGACGGATATTTTGGTTTGAGGTTTGGGGTTTGAGGTTTGTCCTTCGGCTACGCCCAGGCTAAGTTTGAAGTTTGGGATAGCCTCCCAGCTCCAGCGGTAGTACAAAATAAGTGCAGCATACAGGCCTGATAAAACCAGTAAAAGGAGGAGAAAAGCCTGTTGCATAGTGGGTTGCGTATCCCGCCACCGGCGGAACCTTTAACACAAAAATAATTTTTAATAATTCAACTGAATGATTATCTTTGTTTGGTTGCATAAACAACTATATGTCAAACAACCAATTTAAGAAAGGCGAGTTATACAGTTTTATAACGGGCAAGGCCAGCACGGCGATAGGCAGAAGGTTGCAAAAGAATTTTAAACAGGCCAATATTGAAATAACCATCGAACAGTGGAGTGTGCTGTATCATTTGTGGAAGGTAGATGGCATGAGCCAGCAGCAGTTATGCGACGCCACCTTCAGGGATAAGCCCAGCATCACCCGCCTGGTTGATAACCTGGAGAAATTAAAACTGGTAAAACGGAACGCATCAAAAGAAGACCGCAGAAAGAATTTAATTGTTTTAACCCCGGTGGGAAAAGAACTGGAAGAACGTTGCATGGAAATTGCAAACAATACCCTCAACGAAGCATTGGCAGGTGTTACCAACGGGCAGATAGAAATAGCGAAAGAGGTTTTGCAGATGGTGTACGATAATTTGAAATAAGCCCCCTCCGCCCCCTAAAGGGGGAACATATCTTAACGAATGGGATGCATGAAAATTGAAAAGAACTATTATTAATAATTCTCCATACCCCCCTTTAGGGGTTGGGGGCAAATAAATTTTATGAGCACAACAACAGCAACCACCACTTCGCTCAAAGGCGGCGAATGGCTGATCAAAGAAAGCAACGCATTTGAAACCTACACACCCGAAGATTTTAACGAAGAGCAACTGATGGTGAAAGATATGTGCCTGCAGTTTTTGAACAGCGAAGTACTGCCCATTGTTGACCGTATTGATAAAATGGAAGCCGGCCTGATGCCCTCGCTGATGGTGAAAGCAGGAGAGCAGGGATTGCTGGGAACATCTGTTCCGGAAGACCTGGGCGGACTGGGAAAAGATTTCATCACATCTACCCTGGTGAATGAAGGGCTTGGCGGCGGCTATTCTTTCAGCGTGGCGGTGGCAGCGCATACCGGCATCGGTACCTTACCCATTTTATATTTTGGCACCGAAGCACAGAAGAAAAAATACATTCCCAAACTGGCCAGCGGCGAATGGAAGGGAGCATACGGACTCACCGAACCAAACAGCGGCAGCGATGCCCTGGGTGCAAAAACAACCGCCGTGCTTTCGGCAGACGGGAAGCATTATATACTGAACGGACAAAAATGCTGGATCACCAACGGTGGCTTTGCCGATGTATATACCGTGTTTGCAAAGATCGACGGCGATAAGTTCAGTACGTTTATTGTTGAACGGGGCATGGAAGGGTTTACACAAGGCCCCGAAGAACATAAGATGGGGATCAAAGGATCATCCACCGTTCAGTTGTATTTCCAGGATTGTAAAGTGCCGGTTGAAAATCTGCTGGGAGAAGTTGGCAAAGGCCATATCATCGCCTTCAATATCTTAAACATCGGCCGCTTGAAATTATGTGCGGCAGCCCTCGGCGGAAGTAAGCTGGCTTTAAACTCGTCTATTGAATACGCAAAAACAAGAGAGCAGTTTAAAACGCCCATCGCTAATTTTGGCGCCATTAAATATAAACTGGCCGAAATGGCCATCCGCATCTTTACCAGCGAAAGCGCTTTATACCGCACCAGCAAATGGATCGACGATAAGGAGATTGAACTGGCTGCAGCCGGCAAAGCCTTTGCCGAAGCCTTGCTGGGCGCTGCCGAAGAATACGCCGTGGAGTGCGCTGTTTTAAAAGTGCATGGAAGTGAAGTGCTGGATTACGTGGTTGATGAAGGCGTGCAGATACATGGCGGCAACGGCTTCAGCGATGAGTATGCAGCCAGCCGTGCCTACCGCGACAGCCGGATCAACCGCATTTATGAAGGTACCAACGAGATCAACCGTTTATTAACTGTGGATATGATTTTGAAAAGGGCAATGAAAGGAAAACTCGACCTGATGGGCCCGGCCATGGCCGTTTCAAAAGAACTGATGAGCATCCCGGAATTTGGTAATGACGATGAAACGCCTTTTGCCAAAGAAAAGAAGACGGTCGTAAATATGAAGAAAGCGATACTGATGGTGGCGGGCGCCGCCGTGCAAAAACTGATGATGAAGATACAGGACGAGCAGGAGATACTGATGAACATTGCCGATATGGCCATTGAAACATTTGAGGCAGAAAGCGCCCTGCTGCGTATCATCAAACTGGTGGATAAAGAAGGTGAAGCTTCCTCACAGGTGAAGATCGATATGATGCGGTGCTACCTGAACGATGCGGTAGACAAAGTGAACAAGGCCGGCAAAGAAGCCATCAATGCCTTTGCCAGCGGCGATGAGCAACGCATGATGCTGCTGGGACTAAAGCGCTTTACAAAAACCGAACCTTTCAACAGTAAGGATGCCCGCAGAAGGATTGCCGATAAACTGATCGCAGAAAATAAATATCCCTGGTAAAATAAGTAATCTGGTTATTCTATATGAACACTTCAGCGATGAAGTGTTTTTTGTTTCTACTGTTTTTTTTACAGCAGCATAAAAGAATGGAAATAAATGGATTCATTCTGTTTCCTTCTTCAGTTTAACCAGGCCGGCATCTCCGTCGTACTTTATTTTTTTTGATGCATACAGCGATTCCATGTATTTCCGCAGGGCGGCGGTACTTGTAAATTCCTGCACCTTATTGGAGGCAGAAAGGAAAGTAACACTCATTTCATTTTCAAAACGGCTTATCTCGGCAAACCAATAACTGTCGGCCTTTGTATCGTGCAGCACCAGCAGTTTCACTTTATTCACTTCCGAGAACCAGGCTTTCCCTACGAGGTCTTCGTAGCGCTCATCGCCGTCCCATACATGGGCTTTAACAGAATAAACCTGTTCGTTCAGCTTTGTAAAAACAACTTCGGTTTCAACCCCGGGATAATTCTCATCGTGCCAGGTACCCAGCAGGGCGGGATCTATTTTTATCAATGGCTTTTCATCTAAGCCCACATTCGACCACCAGGGACAGCCACATAATACTACAGATATTGAAATGAGGAGGGCAATACTATACAGTTTTCGCATTTTATTGTTTTATCAAATATAATTGCAGCAGCAGCCGGATAAAATACCCTGCAGGCGGTATATTATACGTTAACAGTTTTAAAACAAGAATACTGATGGAATGCGGCAGCGCACTGCACCGGTATGCGTATCTTTGCCATCAGTAAGTTATAACATCGTTGACAAAACAATTCACATACCGGCTCCTTTCTTTTTTATTGCTGTTTACAGTAATAAATACGGCTGTGGCCCACCCTGTTCATTCAAAAGACGGGAGTAAGCAGGAGAAGGGACTTTCTGAACCGGCCGGCGAAAGTAAGGTGAACTATATTGACGGGTTGCCCAAGCCTTCTCTCTGTCATATACAGGAAGCGCAAACCGGTAGTCCTGTAGCTTCAAAAAGAACGCAGCAGGGTAAGGACCTCCTGCTCATGCATGCATCTAAACTGAGCGATCATGTAAAAGCCTCTTCGGGTGATGATACAAGGTTTGCCGATGAGCTCACCCATATATTCTTATTTCTCTTTCCCTACCATTTTTTCTGGTAACCATTTCTCTTATTATTTCTTTTTACTGAAGAAGACCATTGCAGCCACCTGGCTGGATGGAGCTTTCCCGGCATCGGGTACCTATGTGTAAAATCATTACATACAGGCCGGGCAAACTTATTTTATTGGTCATCTAAAACTATTGAAATGGATACTTCCACGTTATTATTTGCGGCCGGCATTGTCGGCTCCATTGTTATTATTGTTCTTGCTTTGTCTTATACCAGCATCCGGCAGCGGAGAAAAGAAGCAGATAAGCACGAAAATTATTTTACCCGTACCGCCGGCGCTCTTGGTATTGCGGTAACCAAAAGAGATTTTCTGCAGCACCGCATGATCGGGCTGGATGAATTGCAGAACCGGTTAATGTATATCGATAACAGCAAACAGCCTGTTCAGCCTGTGCTTATTGAATTAAATGAAATAACCAACAGCCGCCTGGTGGTTAACAACGATACCGTGGTTGAAAAAATAAGGGGAGAAGATAAAGTGACCGATATCTTTATATCTTCTGTTAAGCTCCGGCTGCAGTTTAAGAATAAGCATATGGTATCGGCCGACCTCAGCTTCTATAAATACGGGGTGGATTCCATTCACGACCTGGAACACCTGAAGCAGGTTGCCGGATCATGGAACGACCTGATCAACGAAAATAGCGGGTGAGCGTAAAAAAGAGTAGTGCTTATTTCAAGCCTGAACCATATAGAAAAAATAGAAAACATAGGGTTCATATAAATTCTGTCGTATTCACTATGTGTACGATGTGGTTCAAAACCGGGCATTACTATAATAACGCATAGAAAAGAACAGGGAAAGTTTTACCTACATTTGTTTTTATGAAACAGGCGCTGCTTTCCTTGTTCTTTTTTTATGCGTTGCATGCTGTTGCGCAGGAACGGAAATATTACGACTGGGAATGGAAACCCTGTGAACCATCGCTGGCAAGATTTATCTCGCTCACAGAAAGAACAGACAGCGGATGGCTGCGCAAGGATTTTTTCACGGCTACCAAAAAACTCCGCATGCGGGGATTGTATAAAGACAGTGCATGTAAAGTAATGAACGGATGGTTCCGGTATTATTATGCCAATGAACAGGTATCATCTTTCGGCAGGTATGTGAACGGAGAAAAAGACGGGCTATGGCTTAGCTGGCATTTCAACGGCATGATGTATGATTCTGTTGTTTACAGATTGGGTCAGCCCAGGGCCATAATGGCCTGGCACAGCAACGGGTATATGGCCGATTCGTCGGTGTATAATGATGATGGCAATGCGGTACATGTTTACTGGTTTGATAACGGCACACTCTCACATAGCGGACAATCGTACCGGGGGAAAAAGGAAGGAGAGTGGAAGTACTTTCATAAGAACGGGCAACCGGCTGCGCTGGAAGTATATAAGTATGATGAACTGGCCAGCCGGGTATATTATGATGAAACAGGTAAACAGCTGGCAGATACAAGCAACCGTGACCAGCCGGCAGCATTTAAGGGCGGCAATAAAAAATGGCGATCGTATTTAATGGATAACCTCGATTTTCTGGACGGAGTAAAACTGGTAAATACTTTTTTTGTTACCGTGGTGGTGGCGGTAACCATTGATGAAGCAGGTAATATAACCGATGCGTATATAGATGTGCCGGTGAGTCCTGCATTTGATAAGCAGGCGTTGAAAGTTATGCAGCGGTCGCCGGCATGGCAGCCTGCCGTGAGTCATAACCGAAACATCCGGTCTTTCCGTAAGCAGCCCATCACGTTCGGGCAGGTGGATTAGTTACTGCAGTTATATTTTCACGTATTCTTTTCTCAATTGATCCGTAACGCCTTTTTTATCGGCCCGCTTTCCTATCCACAGCAATACTCGCTCGATCAATCCCTGCCATCCCGGAAGTTTTGATTCGCTTAATGCCAGTAAGATACCCAGGTGACCGAACTTGCTGGGCGTACCTTCCTTATTTGTACGGCCATCCCGTGCAAGCCCGTATGCGATCTGTACACTTTCTTCAAAGCCTCTTGAGCCGGGGCTGATAAGCACGCTGAAGCGGCAGGGTTTATCACTGGTATTAAAGAAACGGTGCAATACGTCTTTGCCTGCTGTAACCGGTGCATCGCCGGGCTTTAAGGTAAGCACCTGTTTACCCACCAGTACCTGTAACTCTCCTTCCAGGCAGGTGAAGGTTTCGGTGTACGCCTTGTGATAATGTTTGCCCACGCCGCCGCCGGGTGCCACTATTACTTCCAGTAAACTGTATGCGCCATTGGTTTCCTGTACGGTTTCAATAAAAATGGCGGTATCCTTCTGCGCAGGATTATACACGGCTCTTGCTGTATCGGTCATGTAAATATTTTTGACAAAGATGGTTCCCGGAAATTTTTTAGGAAAGCCTGTGTTGGATGAACTGAAGATTATGGGTGCTGAATTGAATGATACAGCTTTCTCATCGCAGGAAGATTTATTTGAACATTGAAAATTGAGCATTGCGTATTGAGCATTTTTAAAATGTTCAATATGCAACCATCAATATTCAATTCTCAAATCTTCCCTGATTTAGCTTTGGTACTACTGTAGCTTGTACATAGGTAATTCTACTCTTAGGTGCATACTGTATACTGAAAGAAAAGCAGTATTACATTCAATGTATACCCACTCTTGATTTTTTTTGTTTCTTCTGAGCGTAGCTGAATAATTGCATCAAGGCAAAAAGAAAAGTAAAAACTGGTATAAATAAAATACCCTGTTGTATTTGTTGTTCTTTTTTGCTTCTCCAAAAAAGAACCAAAAAAGGAGCCCCTGAATCGATG
>DAOQRQ010000017.1:0-17653 GCA_035355815.1 Ferruginibacter sp.
GTCGTAGTCCATGGGCAGGGGAGCGATCCAGGATTTTTCCTGTGCAGATAAAGTATCCAAAGCCTCAAATCCTTTTTTAGAGACCAGCGACGCATAGCGCCGGGGAATATTGCTGGCAATAAAAGGGGCTTTTATCTCTTTGGCGAAATTTACAAGGGGGGCATAATCGGTTTTGTAATTATTCCACAGCCGGGCAGATGAATCCAGCCTTTTAGCATTGATCTTACCGGCCAGGTAATCATTCAACGGTTGCTGGTTATCGGCTTCAAACATTTCGGCGCCAAATACGATCTCTCTTTTTTCTTTCAGGTCCTTAGCCACTACCAGCTCAAGCCAGTGAGAGATGGGGTTGTTATGGAACTCGCCAAACAGCACAATGTCTTTTTTTGCCAGCAGCCGGATCATCTTTTTATAAGAGACCTTCTTACCCTTCGCATCGTACAACACATAGGCGGGTTTTTGCTGGGCAAATATCGAAATAACAGAGAAGGCTAAAACGGTTACTAAAAGAAATTTTTTCATAAAAAAGATTGAAGGGGCAAGGTAACGAGAATCGCTTACTTGGGCGGGGAATAAATGCTGAATTTGTTGTGTAACTTTCAATTTCAATACCCATGTATGTCATTTAAAAAATTAGTCCCGGCTCTTTTGCTGGTACTCATCACAAACAGTTGCAGTAATAAATACGCCGCTGCAAACCGCAGTTATAAAAAACAGGCCAGGGCCTTTGCCAAGGAATTAAAAAAGCAACCGGCTGGCATCGACAGCACCCTCATGGCTTCCTACTGGGTGGGCACTACCAATTTTGGCATGCGTAAACCAAACTTTGTTATTATTCACCATACGGCGCAAAATGGCTGCGATTCTACCTTACGCACTTTTACCCTGCCCCGGACACAGGTAAGCGCTCATTATGTTATTTGTAAAGATGGAACGGTGCATCACATGCTTAATGATTACCTGCGGGCCTGGCATGCCGGTACAGGCAGGTGGGGAAATGTAACGGATGTAAATTCCTCATCGATCGGTATTGAACTCGACAACAACGGTTTTGAAGCCTTTACCGAAGCACAAATAAACAGCCTGCTGCAGGTATTAAAAACACTCAAGAAAAACTACAGCATACCCACGGCGAATTTTATTGGCCATGCCGATATTGCACCCAGGAGAAAGGTAGATCCCAACCGTTACTTTCCCTGGCAGCAACTGGCACAAAACGGGTATGGTTACTGGTACGATACGGCGAATGTAAAACTGCCGGAAAATTTCAATGCCATACAATCCCTGCGCATCATTGGATACGATACCAAAGATTCGGTGGCTGCCATCCGGGCTTTTAAACTTCATTTTGTACAGCAGGATTCAATCCCAAGACTTAATGAAGCGGATAAAAAGATCATTTACGACCTGTATAAAAGATATTGATCAGCGGCTGAAATACTTTCCTATCACCGGCATCTTCGCCAGTTCTTTGGCTTCGATCTTTGTTACAAACCAGGTAAACAAAGCAAAGAGAATAAAACCTGAGGTTAACGAAAATGCCAGGGAAGAAGAGATGAACCGGAGCATGCCAAGATGGAGCAGGTATATCAAAACAACAAGGGTTAAATAGGCGATGAGTTTTTTTACGGCATAGGGAACAGGATAATATTTCTGTCCCAGCCAGTAACTGCACAGCATCATGAACAAATAACAACAGAATGTGGCAATGGCCGCACCTGTGTAATGCAGTTTCGGAATAAGAACAATGTTCAGTACAATGGTGATAACGGCGCCAATAACGGTGATCACGGCACCATACATATTCTTATTGGTGAGTTTGTACCACACACTCAGGTTATAGTAAATCCCCAGGAAAATATTGCCGAGTGCAAGCAATGGCACTACCTCTAAACCCTCGGCCCAGCGTGGGTTTGCGAAGGTTGTAAAGATCCATCGGAATACATCCAGGAATAACCCGATGAATAAGAACATAAAACAACAGGCGATCACAAAGAATTTCATCACCCGGGCGTATGTCTTCTGTGCATTTTCATCCTTGCTCCGGTTAAAGAAGAACGGTTCGGCTGCCATACGAAATGCCTGTATCATGATGGTGATGAGCAGGGCGATGCGGAAGATATTGGCAAAGATGCCGAGTTCATGATCGGCTTGTTGCTGCGGCAGGTCAACCACGTGGCGGTAGATGAGCCGGCTGAGTACATCATTGATCATTCCACCCAGGCCAACAATGATCAGCGGGGCGCTGTAACGCATCACTTCTTTCCAAAGCGTTGTATCGAAATGAAAGCGAACCTGTTTTATTTCTTTAGAAAGTACCAGCAGGGTGAATAAACTTCCGCAGAGATTGCCCAGCAGGTAATATCCCAATCCCAGGTCTTTGTTGTAAATAAGGTGAAGAAAATTATCGGGGTTCGATTTTAATATTGTAGGAACGATACCTAAAAAGAATATGACAACAAAAAGGTTCACCACAATACCCATCACCCGGGCAAATGCATAACGCTTCGGGCGGTTCTCCTGCCGGAGTTTGGCAAAGGGCAAGGTATTTAAATTGTCAACTGCAATGATGGCTGCCATCCAGAGAATATAATCGGGATGATTTTGCAGGTCGGCAGCCGATACAAGAACATCTTTGCAAAGTACCAGGAGAACGGTAAAAAAGATACTGCTGTATAAAAGAGATAAGGAAAGTGTATTGTAAAGTTTTTGTTTGTCGTGGGTTTGAGAGAAGCGGAAGTAGGCTGTTTCAAGTCCGTATGCATACAATACATTCAGGAAAGGGATGATGGTGTATACCTGTACCAGGTCGGCGGTTTTCTCCGGCATGGCCACAAAAAAAGGCAATGCCATATTCATCAGGTAACCGAGGAAGCGGCTGGCAATGGTGGGGATACCATACCAGAGAGTTTGTCCTGCTAATTTTTTAATGCCGCTCAATGATGCCTGTGATTTAAGTTCAAATTTACCTTTATAATTTCAATTCAGGCAAATTACAAGGACGGGGTTCTGCGATAAAATTTATCTTTGACAAAAAGTAATTACCATGAAAAGAATACTTGTATGTACAGCGCTTCTTGTTTTGAGCCTAACCGGCATCGCTCAATCGTCTGTTACTACCGTTGAACATCAGAAAGTGACCCGGGAAGCCATCATGAATGATATCCCGTTTTCAGAGAATGTGATCGCCGAAGCCATCAAAGACACGTTGCAGAAACTCGGTTATAAAGGAAAAGACAGCAAGGGATTCACCGTTTACCGCGACGTTAAATTACCTGCACTGGGAAACGATGCTTATGACCTTTATTTCTCTGTTGATAAGAAAAGTAAAAAAGAGAAAGAAGTTTCCCGGGTAACGATGATGGTTTCGAAAGGCGCTGATAATTTTATCACAGAAAAAACAGACCCGGGCCTGGTTCATAATGCAAAAACCTTTTTGAATCACCTGCATCATACCGTAGCCTCTTATCATCATTCTCAGAAATTAGCAGAGCAGGAAGAAGTGGTGAGTAAGATCGAGAAAAAGATAATCACCCTGGGAGAAGAGGCCGACGACCTGCAGAAGAAAAAGAAAAAGCTGGAGAAAGAGATCGAAGACAATAGTAAAGAACAGGCCGATCAGCAGAAAGAACTGGAAAAACAACGCCAGGTATTATCAACCCTCAAAGGAATAAACGGGTAACGGAGATATTAATGAGAGAAATAGGTTGTTTTCTCTGCAAACCTGGGGTTGCGGGTCATGCTGGTATCGGTGAGGGTATTCAGGAAATAGATCAGTTCATTTTTTTCCCTGTTACTGATGGCAATGCGTTTTGTCAATAAGCTGTCCAGCGTAGGTTGTGTGGTAATGATGCCGGTACGGTAGTGATCAATAACAGCACCTAAGGAATAAAACCGGCCATCGTGCATGTAGGGGAAAGTAAGCATTACATTACGAAGACTGGGTACTTTAAACTTCAGTGAGTCGGCCTTGTTGCCGGTTATCTTCATTCTTCCCTGGTCATTTAAAAAAGGGCTGGCTGCTAACCCGGTGTTGCGGAAACTGTAATCGGTGAATAGCGGTTCTTTATGACAGCCGGCACAGTTTGCCTTAAAGAAATTATAGCCATTCAATTCGCCCGGTGTAAAGGTTGCTTCGCCCCGCTGCACTTTATCATATTTTGAATTGGCCGAAACGATCGAGCCGGTAAACTGCGCCAATGCTTTCAGCATACGCTGACTGTTGATCTCTGTGCTGCCGAATGCTGCCTTAAATAATTTTGGATAGGCCGTATCTTTTCTAAGCTTACGTAAAACACTGTCTAAGTTCTCCGCCATTTCATTGGGCGCTGTAATGGGAGAGAGGGGCTGCACTTCAATATGATTCACGCCGCCATCCCAATGAAACTTCGGCATCCAGGCCAGGTTAAAAAGTCCCGGTGCATTGCGGGTAGTAAAGGTATTGTTATAGCCATGGCTCAGATCGTGGTCGTAACTGGCAAAAGCGCCAAATTGCTGGTGGCAGCTGGCGCAGGGGAAATTGCCGTCCTTACTCAGCCGCCCATCGTGAAATAATTTTTTGCCTAATTGAAAACCTTCTTCCGATAAACGGTTCTTTGCAAAAATATCGGTAGCCGGTTTGGGCCAGCCCTGCGGAATTTTAAATTCAAGCCAGGTAGGCTTTGGCTCCGGTGGTTTATTGCCTGCCCCCACAAACAAAGCAAATAAGGCAATACCAGTAAAAAGAGATATGATGATCCTTTTTTTCAAGCCTAATGATTGATAATATTTTTGATGCTGAACATCTTACTGTAGTTATCGGAAATCTTCTTTGCCAGTTCACCCGGCGTGGTGCATACAGGATTCTCAGCTATTTTTATATCGGTGGGATGTTGCCACCAGCTTTCCAGGTCGGCTTCAATGATGATCTCGCTGGTTTTGCCTTCCCCTACATTCAGTATCATGCCGGCAGGAAAGTCAAGCCGCAATTTCTTCAGCACATTATGGGCTCCTGAAAAACCACCGATATGGTATTCCACTTTATTATTAACCACTTTTGATTGCGGAGATCTGCCTTCTACTTTGGCCATCACATACCCGCTGTTCCAGGTCCAGAACATATCGTTAAGCGGATCCAGCGGCCCCGTTTGTGCGCCGCTTACATTCTTTAAACTGTCAACCCCAATGGTGAATAAAAGAGATTGATATGTATTCGGGCTTGCTGTAAAAACAAAACTTAAAGAGGAAGGATCAGCGGCATTTACCAAATGATAGCTGTCAATTTCTTTAAAAATGCCATCCGGAAAAGCTAATGCGATATTGCTGATATAGTATTTGAATTTTGTAACGGTATAGGTTTCCGAAAACGGGTTGGTATAAATGGTACTATCCAGCTGCAGGGGGTTGCCTTTAACGGTATTTACGAAACTGATCTTCAGCAAGCCGGGTTGTTGGGCACAGCAATCGTTTTTCCGGAAACCGGCCAGGCAAAATACTACCAGTAAAAACAGCGGTATGGAAAAAGGCCTGTTCTTCATAAAAATATTTACCAGGTATCCCGGCTTACTTTTTTGCGGAAGGATTTTAACGTACCCACTTTCTTCTTTATCTCTATTCTTTTTTCTTTGGATTCTTTGCTGGGCCTGGTGGCTTTCCTGGGTTTGGGTTTAATAAGCGCCTTGTTCACCAGCGCATTCATTTTTTTTATAACCTGCTCTTTATTGCCTAGCTGAGAACGTTCTGCCTGGCTTTTTACCAGCAGGAAACCATCCGCATTTATCTTATTGGCGAGTTTTTCCTGCAGCATCATCTTCTGTTCTTCTGTAACCAGGTTTGAAGAACTGATATGCCAGTAGCCCTCTGCCATAGTCTCCACTTTATTTACGTTTTGACCCCCTTTTCCACCGCTCCGGGCTGTTTTAAATTTTATCTCGTCAGATATATCTGTCATCCCGTCAAATTTACGCCGAAAATGTACGATTTTGGGGCTCCTATCCGTTTTATTTAAGGTTAATATTTCGGTAAGAACCAATTTTTATACATTTTTGCAGGTAACCAACCGACAGGAAATGATCAAAGCCATTTACCAATCATTAGCAGAGCGTAAACAGCAGCATAAAAAATCATTTGCCGTACTCATCGACCCCGACAAGGTGAACGACGGCAATATGAAAAAGCTCATTGAGCTTGCTGTGGATGCCAGGGTGGATTATTTTTTGGTGGGTGGAAGCCTGGTCATCTCTAATTACCTCGATGAATGCGTTCAGTTCATCAAACGCAGTTGCACTATTCCTGTTATTCTTTTTCCCGGAAGTCCGAACCAGGTAAGCAAATACGCCGATGCGTTGTTGTACCTGTCTCTTATCAGCGGCCGCAATGCCGACCTGTTGATCGGTCAGCATGTGGTTTCTGCGCCCGTGGTTAAACAAAGCGGACTGGAAATTCTGCCCACCGGTTATATGGTGATCGATGGCGGGGCGCCCACTACCGTTTCGTATATCTCCAATGCTACTCCCATACCTGCCGATAAAAATGAGATCGCCATGTGTACCGCCATGGCCGGTGAAATGCTGGGCATGAAACTCATTTACATGGATGCCGGCAGTGGTGCCAAGCGTGCTATCACCGAAGATATGATCCGGCAGGTGGCCAATGTTATTGAAGTACCTCTCATCGTCGGCGGCGGTATCATCGAACCGGAAAAAGCCTATCTCAACTGCAAGGCAGGCGCCGACGTGATTGTTGTTGGTAATGCCATTGAAAAAGATCCTAATCTTATTAAGGAAATGGCGGCTGCGGTGCACAGTGTACCCGTGAAAGTATAGCACAATTCTTCTTCCTTTACCTGCTGTTCTCCCTTACACTAAAGATGGATGTAGGTGTAACTGATCTTCATATAATTTGATGGAACAGGAGGTTGTTCATTGACATCAGATTGCTTTATCAAACCATTTGTATTGTAAAGATTTGTGTAAGAGAAATCAAAATGTACACCGCCTCCGCCCATGGAAAGGCTATGCACTTCGTTCTGCGTTACATGATTGCTGTATTGAGGCAATTCCATAAAAAGGGTTTCCCCGCTTGGAAAGACGCCAAATGTTTTAAAATTACTAAGCCTTGAAAATGGACTCTGCTTTGAATCGTATGTAAAAGCTGATGTGGTCTCCAGCTCAAACTGGCTGAAAATCGTATTGAAACGGTATGCCTTATTGCTGGTCACGTTTCCGAGTGCATCTATATTGGCCGTATCCTTCTGGTCGGGAAAAACATAACTTGGATTGGGAACGTAAATACCGGTAAAAGACCGGTAACCATATATCTTTCCCGATCCGTAACTGTAGTTCCGTATTTCAAGTGTTGAATAATAAGGTACAGGAACTGATGGATTCCCCACAGAATGTATCATGGAGTCTCTTGTGTTTCTTCCTGTATTATCGAAGAAATGCCAGGTGATCGTAGTGTCGTGCCGTAACATGGTTTGTGCCGGGTCGTTTGCTGAAATAGACACGGCTCTCGATTTAAATGGTACTGTATCGCTATTGTTGTAATAATAAGTGTAAGAGATCTGTGTATAATTATACAAGTCCTTTGACAGGCCGTTTATGGACACCACCCTTTTCAGGTTATCGTAATTATATGTGTAAATGATGCCCGTATCGGACAGGGGACCACTGATACTTATTCCGTAGATCTTCGAAAGGTAATTACTGTCCACAACCGGAAGGGGATTAATTATGATGATATTGCCTCCCGGGTCGGAAAGTTCTTTTTGACAGCTTTGAATGATAAAAGTACAGGTAAGCAAAAGGATATAAAATGGTAATGTTGTTTTCATACCTGCTTGTTTAAAATTATAAAGCTCCATAAAGTTACAATATAGCTGTTAAAATCTGGCTGGCCTGCCGGTGCCTTCGGCAGTATTTTTAAATCAAGTATCTTGCATGCCGCTGAAAAGCCTGTACGACAAAAATAAGAGAACCTTAAAATATTCAATTTATGATCCGTCAACTACTCATTTGCGCAGCCTTGGTTTTTAATATTTCTTTATATGCACAGGTTGCTGAACATAAGCCGGCACAGTATAATGTGAACGGCACACTCTGGCAGCAGCAAAGCGGTGAGTACAAAGCTTTGTGCTACCAGGCATTCAACCTCGCCCGTTTACGGCTGCAGGAAATTCTGATGACCAACAAAGACAGCATTCCGCTGGCCGTTATCACCGATGTGGATGAAACAGTGCTTGATAACAGCCCCAGTGCAGCCAGGGATATTTTAAACGGGAAAACCTTTAACCCGGCAGACTGGAAGGTTTGGGTTGATATGGCCAAAGCCAATGCCATGCCCGGCGCTGTTGAATTTTTTAATTATGCCGCACAACATGGTGTGCAATGCTTTTATATTACCAACCGGAAGGAAGATGAGAAAACAGCCACGATGCAGAACCTGCAGCAGCAGGGGTTTCCGCAGGTGGATGCCATGCACGTGATGACAAAGCAGGGATCAGTGAGTGATAAAGAGCCCCGCCGCCAGGAAGTGGCAAAAAAATACAATGTGGTGTTATTAGTGGGCGATAACCTGAACGATTTTGACGACCTGTTCTTTGAAAAACCAACGGCAGAAAGGAACGCCAATGTAGATAAGTCGCAGGCTTTTTTCGGTAGCAAATACATTGTACTGCCAAATGCCACTTATGGTGATTGGGAGAATGCATTGTGGCAGGGACAAAAACTGAGTGGTGAAGAAAAGGATAAAGTGAAGTGGGCCTCACTGATCGGGTATTGATCAATCGAACATTTAATTATACAAAACCCCAAACCCGGTAACAGGTTTGGGGTTTTAATTTCAGTACTACTCATTAAAGTTTACTTATCCAACTCAATACATAATCCGCTACTTCCTGCCATCCTTTTTCACCGGCGATATAATGGCTTCTTCCGGCAAAGGATTTAAAATCAACAAGGCTGTTCTTGTCTTTATAATTACCGGCAATTCTTTTTGTAAAACCGGCCGGGAAGATATTATCGTTCTCACCTCCAATGAACAGCAAAGGATTGTGCGGTTTTTTAAAATCCACATTGGCAAATGATTTTAATAAAGTATCCCGGGCGATCGTTCTGCTCTCAGGTACCGCTATCTTTTCATATTCCCTGTCACTTTCCTCCCGGCTCATATTGTTGAAGAACGCATTGTGGTACCATTTTTTACTACCCATAAAAGCGCCGGCTTTAAAGAAATTCACCACGGGGAAAACGGTTTTGATGGTTTGAAAGGGGGGCAATACATTTTTTGGAGGGGCGCCATCGATGCTGATACCGGCAACGGCCTTATCCATTTCAATGAGCTTCTGAACCACCAGCCCTGCCAAAGAGTGACCCACAATGAGGGGCTTTTCGGGCAGGGTATCGATGAACCGGGCAATGTTCATCACTACATCTTCCAGGCTTACGGAGTTGAGTTTTGGGTGAATGCTGCTGCGAAGGTCGGCAGGGTTACCGGCGTGGTGGGGGTTGGCCGGCGCATAGGTGGTATAACCCTGGGCTTCAAAATAAGATTGCCAATGGGCCCAGCTTGTGTTGTTAACGAAGAGGCCATGGATAAAGACGATTGTTTTTGACTGTTTCATTGTTTGTGTTTTTTGTTGACACAAAGTTTGGACGATTAGCCAAGCATCTTCTTAACCTAAGTTAAAATCGTTTATTTGCCCGAAAGTCTTTTGCGGATGCGGCTCAGGGAAGGTCCTTGTATGCCCAGGTAGGAGGAGATATGGTAAAGGGGAATGGTATTGAAAATGTCGGGGTGATTCTTTATAAGGTCGAGGTAACGCTCCTCCGGGGTTTTAAACACAAAGCTCTCGGTACGCTCCATGGCAATATTAAATGCTTCCTGTGCCAGCAGCCGGCCAAAGCTTTCCCACTTGTGCGATTTGTTGTAGAGGGATAGCAGGTCTTCCACCCCGATGTAAACAATATGAGCATCCGTCATAGCCTGGGTATGATAATCGCAGGGGACCTGGTTGATGAAACTTTTGAAGGAAACAACAAACTGGTTCTTTGAATACAGGAATACATTCTTTTCTTCCCCCGTCTTATCATCGATCACATAAGAACGAAAGGCGCCATCGATGATAAAGCCCAGGTATTTGCAAACAGTGCGGTGCATATTAAAGTATTCGTTCTTCTTATATTCCTTATGTTTCCAATAAGGGATAGATAATGCAAAGTCTTCTTTACCGATACCGGCAAACTGTTGCAGTGCATATTGAACGATCTCTGTTTCAGGCATTGTTGTTTTTAGCGTTTGATTAAAGATGCGGATTTTTATTGGAAACAAAAAGCAGCGCCAACCGCCGGATGCTGAAATAAAATCAGCTTAACTTCAACCCTCCGATTCATAACTCATTGCGTAGTTTTATGCTCTTACAGGATTCCGTTGCCTGGCTGCAAAGGTTCTTCGCTTCCCGGCTGCTTTATGATTGGTGCAGGAAGAAGCTGAAGTGATAATGTATCTCTTACCCTGTTTTTTAAATATTGATATAAAAAACGCTGCTCACAATGAGCAGCGTAAGTATATTTCAGTAACTACAATTCTATTTCAGCTTCTCCACCCTCGTCGGCGTATCCTTTCCGCTCACAATGGTCTTGCTGCTGATGGCAATGGCTTTAATGATCTCGGCCATATTGTTCATGTCGAGTGTGCCGATCTCATCGCTTTGTTTGTGGTAGTTGGGTTCGTTGTTGGGCGCTTCTTCCATTTTAGAAGTAGAAATGGTATGGGCAGGTACGCCCAGTTCGGCCAGGGTGGCATTATCGCTGCGGTAAAATAAATTCTGTTTGGGATAAGGGTCGGGCTCAAAATGAAATTTAGATCCTTCCAGGTTTGCCTGTAGTATCTTTCCCATATCGCTTTTTTCGTAACCGGTAATGTAGGCGCTGTTGGTGCCCCACTTGCTTTCGGTACCGATCATTTCAATATTGAACATGGCCATCACTTTATCGGGGTTCATTTGCTTACTGAAGAAGCGGCTGCCAAAACCACCGATCTCTTCGGCGGTAAAGGCAACAAACACCAGTGTACGTTCATTGTTCTTTGCCTGGCTGAAATATTTAGCCAGCATCATCACGGCGGTGGTTCCGGCGGCATCGTCGTTGGCGCCGTTGTAAATGCTGTCCTGGTTCTTATCGGGCTTGCCAATCCCTAAATGGTCGTAGTGTCCGCTGAATACAACATACTCGTCTTTCTTACTCTTGCCTGGTATCACACCTACCACGTTCTTCAGTTTCTGGGCGGTTTGTTCATTCTTTACATACAGGTTAAAAGAAGAAGGATTAAGGTTGCTGGTTAACACCATCACCTGCGAAACAGCAGAAGGGAATTTGGCATTGCCGGCAAAACGTTGCATGCTTTTAAAACGGCGGGCATGAGCCGTATCCACCAGTATCAGTACATTCTTTTCCAGGTCGAATAAGGGGAATATTACTTTGTTGAAGGTGTCGGTTGCTTTTACAATCACTACCTGGTAATCTTTTAAAGAATTAATGGTTACTTCTGCAGCAGTGGTATTCACCGCAATATTATCGGCTGTAAGGGCTTCGTTGTCGATCATGCCTTTTACTTCCACGGGTTTGCTTTTGGTCATAGCAAATTCCTGGAAATAGCCGGTTGCGTTGCCAAAGAATTTCAGTTTGTTCTTTGCAAACTCTGCTGCAATGAAATCAGCGGCTTTGTCAATGCCCGGGGTAAAGGTTTTGCGGCCCTGCATATCATCGGCAGAAAGGATACGTTCAATACGGTCCACCTCTGCCGCGTTAATGATCTTGTCAATGTTCTGGGCAAAAGAAAACAGGCTTATAAAGCCTGTTGCAATGGTTAAAAGTAGTTTCTTCATTATAAATTTTTAATTCTTAATTTTTCATTATCAAAGACTCATCATCTCCTTAAACTTCACCGCCTGCCTCCGGCTTACTTCTATCTTTTCGCCGCCGTGTAATTCAAGCAGCAGCCCGCCGTTGAAATAAGGTTCTATCTTTTCGATCATGCGCAGGTTAACAATATGTTTCCGGTTGGCACGAAAGAAAACCTTTTCATCCAGTCTTTCTTCCAGCGCATTCAGTGATTTTAAAATGAGTGGCTTGTAAGCGCCAAAGAATACCTTGGCATAATTGCCCACGCTTTCAAATAGCCTCACTTCGCCCAGCTTCACAAACCAGCAGCGTTCGCCGTCTTTCACAAAAACCTGGTCGTTCTCGGTTAATGTACCCCTGTTAATGCCCGCCATGGCGGTAGCCAGTTCTTTCTCTTCTGCCAGTTGCAGTTTATGGATCGCATCGGCCAAACGTTTTGGTTCAACCGGCTTCATCAGGTAATCGAGTGCATTCACTTCAAAAGCCTTCAGGGCATATTCATCATACGCTGTGGTAAATATTACATGAGGAGCGCTGTCGAGTTCGGTGAGCATATCAAAGCCTGTTTTACCGGGCATCTGTATGTCGAGGAAAATAAGATCGGGCGACATGCTTTCGATCTTCTCCAGTCCTTCGGCTGCATTGGCTGCTTCGCCTACTACTTCAATCTCGGGAAATTCCATCAATAATTTCTTCAGCTCGTTTCTTGCCAGTCTTTCATCATCAATGATCAATGCCTTTTGCATAGTATCGAAATTTTTGTTGAGTAATCTATATCGCCACCGGGAGGGATACTTTTGATTCCACCATGCCGCCTTCGATATTCTTTATTTCAAAAACGGCCTTGCCCTGGTACATCAAATTTAATCTATCCTGCGTGCTTTTTATACCAAAACCATCGCCATTTATATTTCCGTTCAGGTGGCCTGTGTTTTGAACCAGTAATTCGAGGTGCTGATCGGTGAACCCGGCTACGACCCGAACAACACCCCCGTTTATCAGTTTGCTGATGCCGTGTTTGATGGAATTCTCCACCAGGGTCTGCAGCATCATGGGGGGTACCGGTTGCTCCAGCGTATCTTTATCAATATCCATCTCTACTCTCAGCCTTTCTTCAAAACGCATTTGTTCCAGCGCCAGGTAATCTTTTACAATATCCAGCTCGCTTTGCAGCGTTACCGTTTCGGCTTTTTCGGCCTGCATACTGCTGCGCAGGATATTGCTAAGTTCGGTAATGGCACGGCGGGCCCTGGTTGGGTTTTCATCTACCAGGGCACGGATACTGTTGAGTGAGTTGAAAATAAAATGCGGGTTGATATGCGACTTGATGGTCTTTAGTTCCAGTTCTTTTACCGTGGATTCCAGTTTGAGCCGGTCGAGTTGGTCTTTCCGGTTCTTTTCCACGTAGTGATAAACAATATAAATAAGCATCCAGATGGCAACCAGCAACAGGTTATAATAAATGCTTACCAGGTCGGATTTGTTCTGGAAGATCCATTCGCCTCTTTTATTACGGTACCAGCCGGTATTCTTTTTTATCTCTGAGATGCCTTTTTTGATCGAGCTGTCTGTTATCAGGTTGGGATCTTTATAGTAGGTAAGCGACGTGAGGCCGTATTGCTCCTCCATCTTTTTTGCTTTCTCCAGCCGCTTGTTGATCACATATTTATCGTAGGAATAACCCGATCGGGATTCAATAAAATTATCTGCATAAAACAAGGCCACGCCGGTGGCGCCAACACAGATGATGAAAAGCGGAACAATGCGGTTGATGGAAAGCTTTAGCCAGTTAGTTCTTTTTAAAATAAGGCGGGCAATATGTGTAACCAAAATGCCTACCACTAAAAAGATACCGAGGCTGATGAGATTCTCTTTTTCGCCGCCCTGCTCTTTCAGGCGGTCGCCAAACACCACAAAATTGAAGTACAAAATGATGAGCCCCCACAAGCCCCAGCCGGTTAACTGGCATAACCAATACCTTACATTTGTTTTACTCATGCTTCAAAATTACCCACCAATATAGTGAAAATACGGTTGGATGTGATTAATGGCGAAATGGGGGGCTGAGAGGTTGAAAATGTCAGTCGTTTATGACAATTATTATTTACCCGTCTGTTTTTTCAACAGCCTGAATGCATGCGTCCATTGGCCGCGGATAAAGCCCGGGATACACCATAATATACAAAGGGATTCTATTGGCCTTGCTGCTTCGGCCTTGCCCATATCTTCTGTTTCCCAGCCGAAAGAATCTAAAATCCCGGTAACGGTTTTCTTGGCATCTTCATCATTTCCGCAGATGAACATAGTTGGTTTTTCGGCACCGAAGTCGGGTTTATACATAAAGGCATTACCTACACTGTTGAATGCTTTCACCAGTTTTGCCTTCGGTAATATTTTCTGCAATCGTTCCATCAGCGATTCATCGTTACTGGTGAAATAGGGTAACACCCCATTTACCGGTGGCCGGGTATGATCAATGGGATTGGTGGCATCAATTACAATTTTTCCGTCAAAGTTTTCTATGCCGCAGCTGCTGATTACATTGGCAGTGATGTCGCCGGAAGTAGCAAGCAAAATGATCTCACCAAAGGCTGCCGTTTCTGCAAATGAACCGGCTTCTGCGCCGGTGTTTTGCAAGAGCCATTCTGCCACTTCTTTTTTATTTACATCCCTGGTGCCCAGCATTACCTGATGTCCTTCTTTAATAAATCCGGTTCCTAAAACCCGGCCTACGATACCGCTGCCCAGTATCCCTATTTTCATAAAAAATAATTTTTAGTGATTAATGATTAGTTTTACAAAGTTGATAAAAAATTGTTCATGGCCAATCCAAATTTAAATACGGAATCTGCCTTTTTAAAGCCTGCCGACAAGGAGTTTGAGAACAGCATCCGTCCGGCAGCCATTGATGATTTTTCGGGCCAGTCGCAGATCATTGAAAATATCAGCATCTTCATAAAAGCCGCTAAAATGAGGGGCGAAGCGCTTGATCACATCCTCTTTCACGGCCCGCCCGGATTGGGTAAAACAACCTTATCAAGGATTGTGGCAAACGAACTGGGGGTAAGCATAAAGGAAACCAGTGGCCCGGTGATAGAAAAACCCGGCGACCTGGCAGGGCTGCTCACTAATTTAGAAACCAACGATGTTCTTTTTATTGATGAGATACATCGCCTGAGTACGGTTGTTGAAGAATACCTGTATGCTGCAATGGAAGATTACCGTATCGATATCATGATCGACAGCGGGCCCAATGCAAGAAGTGTGCAACTCAATCTCAACCCATTCACGCTGATCGGTGCTACTACAAGAAGCGGTTTGCTTACGGCTCCCTTGCTTTCCCGTTTTGGCATCAAATCCAGGCTTGAATATTACGATGCGGTTACGCTTAGAAATATCATTCAGCGTTCTGCAAAAATTTTAAATACAAAGATCACCAGTGATGCAGCAACTGAGATAGCAGGAAGAAGCCGGGGTACGCCACGTATAGCAAACGGTTTGCTTCGCCGGGTGCGGGACTTTGCACAGGTATTGGGTAATGGCGTGATAGACCTGGGCATTACCGAACATTCATTAAAAGCATTGAATGTAGACAAGCATGGCCTGGATGAAATGGATAACCGCATTCTTTCCACCATCATCGAAAAATTCAAAGGCGGGCCGGTGGGCATTACCACCATTGCCACGGCCGTAGGGGAAGAAACAGGTACGCTGGAAGAAGTGTATGAACCTTTCCTGATACAGGAAGGTTTTCTGCAACGAACATCAAGGGGCCGGGAAGCCACGGCAAAAGCCTATGAACATTTGGGAAAGAAAGAGCCGGGAGGAGGCAGCAACCTGCTTTTTCCGGATACTAAATAATCCCTGCCGCCGTTAAACTTCTGTATTCCGTCTTTGTCTGAGATACTCAACCTTTTTTATGCGACCTTTCATTACTGCTGTTGCCGTTTGTATTTTTATTTCATCCTGTAAGAAAGATGAAACAACACTTACTCCCATAACGCCGCCCACACCTACTACCATGTATTTTCCGCCGATAGGCAGCGATACCTGGGAAACAGTATCTGCCCAATCATTGGGTTGGGATGTGACCAAACTGAATGAAGCCGTTGATTATGCCGGAACGAAGAACACGTACGGGCTTATAATTTTATACAAGGGAAGGATAGTAACAGAGAAATACTGGAATAACTGGACCATGAACACGGTTTATTACATTGCCTCGGCAGGAAAAAGCGTGACTGCATTTTTAGCGGGCATTGCCCAACAGGAAGGACAACTGAACATCAATAATAAAACAAGTACGTATTTAGGCACCGGCTGGACGTCGGCTCCATTGGCAAAAGAAAACCTCATCACCGTAAAACATCAACTGACCATGACCACCGGGCTGGAATATAATGTACCCGATGATGATTGTATTACACCCGCCTGTCTTACTTATAAAGCAGATGCCGGTTCTTTCTGGTATTATTATAATGCACCGTACCGGCTGATGCAGGATGTGATCGCCAGCGCAACATCTACCAACTACAATACCTACACCAAAACAAAACTGGCCGATAAGATCGGGATGAAGAACTATACCTGGTTCAATTATGTGTTATGGCTCAATAGCCGGGATATGGCACGTTTTGGTTTGCTCACACTTAACAAGGGAACCTGGAATGGCAATACACTCATGACCGACCAGGCTTATTTCAATGCCATGACGAATACGTCGCAAAACCATAACCAGTCGTATGGTTACCTGTGGTGGCTGAATGGAAAATCTTCTTTCATGGTTCCTACGCTTACCCTGGTCTTCCCGGGCGCTTTAAATCCTGCTGCCCCGGCCGATATGATCGCTGCACTTGGAAAGGGCGATAAAAAGATCTACGTCATTCCATCAAAGGACCTGGTGGTTATAAGGCATGGCGACGATACAGGCGATGCGGTACTGGGCCCCTCTTCCTTCGATAATAATTTCTGGGCAAAGCTGATGCTGGCTGTAAAATAAAAATGCCCCGCTATATTGCAGGGCATTCAGTTTATTTTAAAGATTGTTTTATTCTGTAACTACCAACCGGAATCCATTGCCGTGTATGTTCACGATCTCGATGGAAGGATCTTCTTTCAGGTATTTGCGCAACTTGGCAATGTATACGTCCATGCTGCGGCCATTAAAATAAGTATCGCTTCCCCATATTTTCTTCAGGGCTATCTCACGGCTTAGCAGGTCGTTCTTGTATTCGCTCAGCATTTTCAGCAATTCATTTTCTTTGGGGGAAAGGGTCTGCACTTTTCCGTTGAAGGCCAATTCACGCAGGCGTGGATTGAAGTGATAATTGCCAAGGTCGTATTCTGCATTGGCTTCTTCCCGGTGCATTTCTTCATTGCGTTTGAGAATGGCTTTTATTTTATGCAGCAATACTTCGCTGTCGAATGGTTTGGTGATATAATCATCAGCACCCAGTTTATAACCCTGGATGATATCGTCTTTCATTGTTTTTGCACTCAGGAAGAACAGGGGCACATCAGGGTTTACATCCCGTATCTCTTCGCCCAGGGTAAAGCCGTCCATATTGGGCATCATTACATCCAGCAGGCAGATGTCGAATTTTTCACGTTGAAAAGCCGCCAGTCCGAGTTTACCATCTCTTTCCAGGGTTACATCATATTCATTCAGCTCCAGGTAATTTTTTAATACCATGCCAAGGTTGGTGTCGTCTTCGCAGAGTAATATTTTAGGTTTTGTACTTTCCATTTTTGTTGGTTTATGGCAAATAAAATTA
>DAOQRQ010000018.1:0-17286 GCA_035355815.1 Ferruginibacter sp.
GTACGTAAACGTTCTGATCCGGCAACTACCGTTGTTGCTGCTACACAACAGGACCTGATCAATGCAATCCTGCTGGAAAGAAGGATCGAATTCCTTGGAGAAGGATTAAGAAACAACGACATCATGCGTTTGCTGCAAACCATTCCTGCAAAAGGATCGGTAGCTGCCAAAGCGCCAAGCGAAACCGGCTATATCTGGCCTATTTCATCTGATGAAATGTCGCTGAACAGGTTGATGACAGATAACTAATAAAAATACCGGTCTATAAGAATAAAGCCCCCCGATTTACCGGGGGGCCTTATTTATTTTAATACTTCGGCCAGCTTATTATGTAAAGAACTTCCCCTGAGGTTGGTTGCAATTATTTTTCCCTGCGGATCAACCAATACGTTATACGGAATTGCATCAAAACCATAAAGCGGTACAGCAGCACTACTCCAGTATTTTAAATCGCTGACCTGCTGCCAGGCCAGGTTATCTTCTTTGATGGCTTCTATCCAGGATTCTTTGTATTTATCGAGCGATACGCCCAGTATGGTAAAATTTTTATCCTTGAACCGGTTGTAGGCTGCTACTATGTTCGGGTTCTCATCCCGGCAGGGGCCGCACCAGCTTGCCCAGAAATCAACCAATACATATTTGCCTTTAAGTTGGCTCAGGGAAAAGGGTTTGTCGTTCACATCATTCATGCTGATCTCCGGCGCCATGCTGCCAATAACCGGCTCAGCCTGTGGCGGGGGAGCTGATTGCGCCGGATTTTTTTTGGCAACGAGCTCTTTGATAAATGTTGAGAAATCTGCAATGCCTTTATGTTTAGGGAAACGACCTGCAAGTGTTGCCAACGGCTGAATGAATTTATCAGGGTTAACCGGGGCCGTGGTAATTATAAAAAGAGAAACAATGGGACTTTTGGAAGTGTCGGCAAAAGAAAAACAATAACGGGTGAAATTTTCACTAAGGGCCTTGTACTCGTCCTGCAATGACATAACGATGCTGTCTCCCGGAGCTGCACCCGACTTTATTAAGGTATTAAGCAACTCGCTTTTTGACGACATCAGCTTACTTACACTATCTATATGTTCCATTGTTTTCTTTAAGGATGCATTGGCTGTTCCACTGAACTGGTAACCGGAAAGGCCGGCCCCGGCCATATCTCCTTTAAAACTGATATTCTCCCTATCGTTGATAAAGAAGTAAGCCGTTTCGGAATTCTCTACCCGTACCCGGTATAATCCTTCTTCTTTTGCTATGGCCGAAACAGAAAATTTCCCATCCTTTATTATACCCGTATCAAGCACTTGGGCTGCTTTATTGGCGAAGAATAATTCTTCCAGGAAGATCTTTTGGTTGGTGGCTCCTTTTAATTCACCGGTAAGGGTGAATTTTCCTTTACCGGTATCATTGCTGCAGGAATACAATAATGCACTTGTGGCTAACAACGCTAATAATCTTTTCATTTCTCAGTCATTTAATTTTTTGTTGAGTAATTCATTTACAACCTGCATATCGGCTTTCCCTTTACTGAGTTTTTTAACTTCTCCTGCAAACAGGCCGATCAATCCTTTTTTGCCTTTTTTATATTCAGTCACTTTACCGGGCATCTTTGCAACGACTTCCTCCACCCATTTTTCAACAGAGCTGCTATCGCTTTCCATTACCAGGTTAAGTTCTGCCGCCAATACCGACGGTTCTTTTTCCGGCTGATCAAGGAGTGCGGGAAAAAGCTTTGAGGAGGCCATTCCAAAACTGAGCTTGCCGTCATCCACGATCTGTATCAATGCCGCCAGTTTTACCGGGGACAAAACAAAAGAATTATAACCGGTATTGCTGTCGTTCAAATGACTCTTAACAGGCCCCAGCAACCAGTTGGCCACTGCTTTGTAATTTTTGCAATGGGGTATTACTTCTTCAAAATAGCCGGCCAGTTCCTTGTCTTCACAAATAACGGAAGCGTCGTATTCGGGCAAACGAAGTTTCTCGATGTATTGTTTTTTCAGCGCATCCGGTAAAACAGGCAAAGCGCTTTTTATTTCAGCCAGGTATTCATCCGTTATTTTAAAAGGAGTAAGGTCCGGCTCCGGGAAATAACGGTAGTCATCCGCATCTTCCTTTGTTCTTAAAGAAAAAGTGATATTGTTGTCTGCATCGTAACTTCTTGTTTCCTGAATTATCTTTTCTCCGCGTTCGGTAATACCGATCAGTCGCTGCACTTCCACATCTATTGCCCTTTTTACATTGCGGATGCTGTTGAGATTCTTTACTTCAACCCGGGTACCGAGTTTTGATTCTCCTTTTAAGCGAATAGAGATGTTGGCATCGCAACGCATGCTTCCTTCTTCCATATTGCCGTCGCAGATACCCAGCCAGGTAACGAGTTTTCTTAATTCGGTAATGTAGGCAAACGCTTCATCGCTGCTGTGGATGTCGGGTTCACTCACAATTTCAAGCAAGGGTACACCGGCACGGTTCAGGTCGATGGATGTATAGTTCTCATCCACATCATGCAGGCTCTTTCCGGCATCTTCTTCTATATGTATGCGGTTGAGGCGGATATTCCGTTCGGTTTCGCCAACAGTTATTTTCACAGCTCCGTTTTTGCAGATAGGAGTGGTATGTTGCGATACCTGGTATCCTTTCGGCAGATCGGGATAGAAATAATTCTTACGGGCAAAATAATTATGCTGCTCAATATCGCAGTGTAAAGCCAGTCCCAGTTTAACGGCATATTCAATGGCTTTACTGTTCATGCGTGGTAAGGTACCCGGGTGTGCCAGTGTGATGGGACTGATATGTGTATTTGGATCGGTGCTGAAAGCGGCGCTGTCGCCACAAAATAATTTGCTTTTGGTAAGCAGTTGGGTGTGTACTTCCAGGCCGATCACCACTTCGTATTTTTCGTCTGTTTTCACGGCGGCAAAGGTAAGGAATAGAGGGCAGAGCTATTTTGCTGTTACAGAAAAGGATTGTTAAACAAGGCATTAAAAAAATATCCCCCACAATACTGTGGGGGCTGTGCTTCATGCTTATTCACGGCTTATAAATTCGCTGTCTTTAGTTTCCTGGGGATCTTTATATCAAAACTCATGGCATTACCATTACGGGTTGCCTTGATATTGTACGATGCTTTATCAGCATTTTCCTGCAACTGTTCTCTTGCTTCATCGGTGTTAGAAACTTTTTCAGCACCGATCTCGGTAAGTACATCATCTTTTTTCAAACCGGCCTTATCAGCAGGAGAATCTTTTTCTACATCCAGCACTTTTACCCCCTTACCGTCTTCGGTGTCCTGTATCTTTAAGCCCAGCTTTTGCTGGCGTGGGTATCCGTAGCTGAAGTTGTAGCCATCAGCCATTCCCGGGCTTAATGATCTTGGGAATGATTCACCGAAATTATCACCCCATGTTTCAATCCTTGGAGTTGGGCTTACCCGTGGAATGGTATATGCTCTCGCCATACCATCCGGCCCGGTGAAAGAATAGGCCATTGCGCCGGAAGTTTTGCGTTCGCCCAGAGTAACTTTGGTTGAACTTTCTTTTCCATCTCTTTTATATGAAAGTTTTACTTCGTCTTTTGGCTTCCGGTCAGATACGGCATCGTATAATGTTTCGGGTCCGTCGATAACCTTATCGCCTAGTTTTACGATCACATCGCCGTCTTTTAAACCTGCCTTTTCAGCAGCGCTTTCTTTTGTGATATCGGTGATCTTTGCACCTCCATCCGCTTTTTCAGTAGTTACTCCTAAAAAAGCACGGCTCTCAGCATTGTCGTCACTCCAGAAACCGCTGAAACCATCAAAGGCATCCGGTGTTACCCGGTAGCGCATGTTTCCCTTCCCATCCCGAATAATGATATTTCTCCTGTTGATGGTGATCTCATCGTCTTTGAATTCAGAAAGCGGTTTGCCATTGATGGTCACTACATCTCCCTTGGTTTCAATAACGATCTTTGTGTCCTTTCCGCCTTTTTTACGGATGATGATCTCCTGACTGTCTTTGGAGCCTTTATCTCCTTTGTCTCCCTTATCGCCCTTGTCGTCCTGTGCAGTAACGGCTAAGCTTAGTGAGGTGAGGCCCAGTACTGCTGCAATTAATAATAACTTTTTCATGCTGTTCTTTTTTATGTACGAAGTATTTAGTAGGTCAAATGTAGACAAGATTTTTGATTTACGAAATATTTCGCAGATAATTTTTTGGCTTTAACATTTTTTTGCCAGGAATGATATTAATTAAATCAATTGGGGATTTGCTTTGGTATAGGTTCTTACGGGGCAATCATCTACAACAGCCTCTCCTATGAAGTTCATTCCTATCTTTTCCAGCACTTTAATAGAGGCTATGTTTTCGATATGGGCCCGGCCGGTGATCATCTTCAGGTTAAGCATGTTGAAGCCATGTGCTAAAGAATATTGCGCTGCTTCAGTTGCATAACCCTTGCCCCATGCTTTTTGCATAAGCCTGTAGCCAAGGTCAATTTCATCCAGTTCGGGCCGGTATTTTAAACCGCACCAGCCAATGAACTCATTGTTCTCTTTTACATGAATGGCCCAGCGGCCCAGGCCATTATCATACTGGGGAAGAATGATGTCTTTCAGAATTTGCGCCGCATGGTCCACCGTTTTTAATGTTGGTTCATGTAAATACTTTACGATCTCAGGATCACTGTTCAGTTCCAGTATCAATGGCGCATCTGCTTCGGTGAATTGGCGCAGGAAAAGACGGGGAGTTTGGAATAAGACATGCATGATCGGTTAACAAATATTTATTGCAAAAATATCCTGCAGCAGTGTGCAATATTCTTAGTTGCAGTCAGTAAAAAATTAAAGTCGATGGTAGATACCTCATCCTTCACTGTATGATAATATTTATCTATTGGAGAGGTGGCTGTAAAAAAGATCCTGTTGGCCACTTTCGTAAATGAATAGTGATCACTCCTTGTAAACATATTTTCCATAGGGTACATATCGTCCATAAAAAATCCATTTTTTGGATAAAGCTGCGCATTTAATTTTTTAATAACCGGCTTTGGCCTTTCTGCAATTACCATGCATTTCTTTGTAAAACTGTTTAGGGGTCTGCCTATCATATCGAAGTTCAGCACCGCATGAATATACGATTGATCAATTGAAGAAGCCATGTGTGCAGAGCCAAGTAAGCCAAGTTCTTCACCGGAGAAAGCAATAAAAACCAGGGTATACGTGTTTAGTTTTATTGCTGCATAATATTTGGCAAGCTCAATCAGCAAGGCTACGCCCGATGCATTATCGTTGGCACCATTGAAAATGGAATCTTTATCAGCATTTTCCAATGGCCTTTTGATACCAATGTGATCGTAATGGGCACAAAAAATGACAATTGTATCCGGACTTTCTTTCCCTTTTAATGCAGCGACCACATTAACTGCCTGAACTAAGGTTGTATCATTTCCCAATTGGTATTTAAGCGGATAGTAGTCAAAGAAACCATCGGCTCCTTCCAGTTCCATCAATCCCGCTTTTTTAAATCGTTCAGCAATAAAATCTGCGGCATGTTTGGTTTCAGGCATTGCGGTATAGCGCCCTCTCATACTGTCGTGTGCAAGTGTACTGAGACTAAAGACAAGCGATTCTTTTGTAATAATACTATCAATTAGTCTGGATTGGCTTCTGGCAGTAAAACACAGAATTATACAAAATAGTAAAAGGACCGTTTTCATTTTAGTATCTGTAGCATTCCTTTTTTGCAAACCAACATTAACTTCTATAATAAACTCTTTACTTTCTCTATCACTCCCTTCAGGTTACTCACATCCTGCCCACCAGCCGTAGCTAAATTCTTTTGTCCGCCGCCACCGCCTTTTATCAAGGCAGCCACATGTTCTTTAATGATCTTGCCGGCGTCTAAATTTTTGGCTACCACTACGGTATCGGAAATACTGATGGCTACATGCGCTTTACCATCGATATTACTGCACAGCACCGCCATATGGTCGTGCAGGTGATGCTTCAGGTCGAAGCAGAGTTTTTTAAGCGCATCCGCATTGGGCACTTCTATGATGTCGCCGATGAAGGTTACGTTATTAATGATCTCATCTTTCTGCATCAGTTCGTTGCGGATGCCTACCAGCTGCCTTGCTTCCAGGCTTTCTATTCTCTTTTGCTGGGTAGCATTCTCTGCCAGTAAATTTTCTACCGACTTATTGAGATCGGCCGGATTTTTCAGCAGGTCACGAATTACACGAATTTGCTCTAATTGATTATTGATGTACGACTCTGCTGCTGCACCGCAAACCGCTTCAATACGCCGAACGCCGGCGGCCACAGCGCCTTCGCTTTTTATTTTGAAAAGACCCAGTTCGCCGGTGCTGCCCACATGGGTGCCACCGCATAACTCAACAGAATAACCAGGATCCATGATCACTACCCTTACTACGTCGCCGTATTTTTCGCCGAACAATGCCATGGCGCCAAGCTTCATCGCTTCGTCTTTTGGCATCGATTTTATCACTACCGGGATATTCTCCCGTATTTTTTCATTCACCAGCTTTTCAACAGCAGCCATTTCTGTATCGGTCATCTTTGCAAAATGACTGAAGTCGAAACGCAGGTGCTCTTCATTCACCAGGCTTCCTTTTTGCGCCACGTGGGTGCCCAATACGTTACGCAGGGCTGCGTGCATTAAGTGGGTTACGCTGTGGTGAACGGTGATGTGTTTTCTTCTTGTTTCATCAACTGTTGCAATTACTTCGCCGCTCATGTCAGCTGCAATGCTTTCTGCAAAATGTATGATGAGGTCGTTTTCTTTTTTGGTATCGATGATAGTTAATGGTTCATTGTTGATGGTTAATAGACCGGTATCTCCGACCTGGCCGCCGCTTTCGGCATAAAAGGGAGTAGTATCCAATACAACCTGGAAAAGACTTTTTCCTTTACCGGAAACTTTGCGGTATTTAACAACCTTTGTTTTCGTTTCCAGCGAATTGTAGCCAATAAATTTTGAAGATGGGATATCGTTGACGATGATCCAGTCTTCGGTGTCTAATGTAGTGGCAGCACGGGAGCGGTCTTTTTGTTTTTTCATTTCGATCTCAAAACCTTTTTCATCTACATTCAGACCTTTTTCGGCTGCAACTAGTTTTGTCAGGTCTAAAGGAAATCCAAACGTGTCATAAAGCTTAAATGCCTCTTCTCCTGAAATATCTTTTGATGCTTCAGTAAGCATCGTTAAGCCCTTATCTACTGTTTTCAAAAATGCATCCTCTTCTTCCTTCACTACCTTGCTCACAAAATCCAGTTGCTTATTCAGTTCCGGAAATACATTCTCAAACTGTTTTGCCAGTACGGGCAGCAGTTGATGTAATAAAGGTTGCTTGTAATCTAAATAAGAATAGTAGTACCGAACCGCACGGCGTAATATTCTTCTTATCACATAGCCGGCTCCTGTATTGGAAGGCAGTTGCCCATCAGCAATGGTGAAAGAAATGGCCCGGATATGATCTGCCAATACCCGGAAGGCAATACTTTCCTTGTCATCTCCAGCCGTATATGCTTTATTTACTTTTTTACTTATTGCCCCGATCGTTCCGGTAAAAATATCCGTATCGTAATTGCTTTGTTTTTGCTGGATCACTCTTGTCAGCCGCTCAAACCCCATCCCGGTATCAACATGTTTGCTGGGCAAGGGTTCAAGCGCTCCGTCTTTTTTTCGGTTGAACTGAATGAATACATTGTTCCAGATCTCTATCACCTGCGGATGATCATTGTTCACCAGTGTTTTTCCATCTACCTGTTTTCTTTCTGCATCGGTCCGGCAGTCCACATGTATTTCGGTGCAGGGTCCGCAAGGCCCGGTATCGCCCATTTCCCAGAAATTATCTTTCTTATTACCGAGCAGTATCCTGTCTTCAGCAATCACTTTTTTCCATTCATTGTATGCTTCTTCGTCTTTGGGCAGGCCTTCTTTATTATCGCCTTCAAAAATGGTAACATATAAGCGGTCGGTATCCAGTTTATAAACCTCCGTCAGCAACTCCCAGCTCCAGGCTATGGCTTCTTTTTTAAAATAATCGCCAAAACTCCAGTTGCCCAGCATCTCAAACATGGTATGATGATAGGTATCCACACCCACTTCTTCCAGGTCGTTGTGCTTGCCGCTAACCCGTAAACATTTTTGCGTATCGGCCACCCGGGCATTGGGCGCTTTTTTATTGCCCAGGAAATAATCCTTGAACTGGTTCATTCCTGCATTGGTAAATAGCAGGGTAGGATCATCTTTTACCACAATGGGGGCCGAGGGCACAACCACATGGCCCCTGGATCGGAAAAAGTCAAGAAATTGTTGTCGTATCTCAGCACTCGTCATCATATACCAATTGTTTAAAGGGGTTGATTTTTGCGATTTATGAAGCTATATTTGTAAACCTTTGTTGGGCGTGGGCAAAGGTAATAAAACGGCCTCAAGCAGCAAGGGAAGCGCCCGATGTAAAAGATCAATATCCTTATTAAAAGCGCAGCATGAAAAAAATAAAATATTACTACAACACCCATACGCTTCGCTACGAGAAGCTGGTTACCCCTTTCCGGGTAAAATTGTTGCGGGCCTTTGGTTTTATTTCTGCTGCCCTGGTAACTTCTGCCATCATCATCTGGATTTATACAAAATTCTTTCCCAAGGCAGCCGACAAGGAGGCCCAGTTGAAGTACGAAGCCGTACGGGATAATTACAAGATACTGGCCGAAAAGGCAAAACTGCTGCAACAGCAGATGGCCGAACTGGAGAAAAGGGATAATGAAGTATACCGTTCCATTTTTGAAGCCAATCCTTTGGGCGACAGTGCCCGTACCAAACTCATAGAAAAGAAGAAGGAAATTGCCAAGGTGAACCAGATACAGGACGACGAGCTGGGCAGGGAGATAGCCAGAACACTTAATAATATATCGGCCCGGGCGGCTTACCAGGTAGAGAGTTATAAGGCCATTGAAAAACTTATCAATAACCAGGAAGCCAAGCTGGCCTGTTTACCTGCCATTCAGCCGGTAAGTAATAAAGAGCTGAACCGGATAGCCAGCGGTTTTGGTATGCGCATACATCCCATTTACGGCATTGCCAAAATGCACCAGGGGCTTGATTTTACGGCACCGCAGGGAACGCCCATTTATGCCACGGGCGACGGGGTGGTCACCACATCGGGTTTTAATACCGGGGCCGGCAATGAAGTGGTTATAAACCATGGCTACGGCTACGAAACAAAATACCTGCACATGGTACGCATCAAAGCAAGACAGGGCCAGCGGGTGAAAAGAGGAGAAGTGATCGGCTGGGTGGGAAATACCGGCGCCAGTACCGGTCCGCATTGTCATTACGAGGTACATATTAACGGCAACCCGGTTAACCCCGTTTACTTTTTCTTTAACGACCTGAATGCCGCACAGTACGACCAGGTATTAAAAATAGCGGCAACGGGAAGTGCCAAAAGTTTTGATTAATTTTAATTATGCCACTTAACCAGATATCATTCGCATTTGATGAAGCGCCGGTTAAAGAAGAACCGGTAGTGAAAAAAATTGTTGCTGTTGAAGAACCTTCAATACCAAAAATAAAATTGAAGGCCGACAACAAAAAACTTACCCGGGGAAGGGTGTCGCTTAAAGAAATGGATGCGGGGGCCGACCTGATCGATATCCCCGAAGACGATGTATTGTTCCAGAAAAGTTATTACTCCATCGGAACCGTTGCCGAGATGTTTAAAGTGAACCAGTCGCTGATACGGTTATGGGAAAATGAGTTTGCTATTTTAAAACCCCGCAAGAACGGTAAGGGCGACCGCCTCTTCCGCCCGGAAGACATCAAGAACCTGAAGCTTATCTTTCATTTGCTCCGGGAGCGGAAATATACCATGGAAGGGGCCAAGGAATTTCTGAAACAGAATAAACGGGCCGAAGAAAAATTTCAGTTAATAGAATCGCTGAAGAAACTGAAAGGTTTTTTAAATGAACTGAAGGCCGACCTATAACCAGCCCTTAACAAAATTGATTTTTGCCAGGCCTCATTCAACAGTACTTTAGCGTACTTAATCTTCATCAATGAAATTTTTAGCAGCAATATTTGTTTCGGGCCTGTTTGCATTGAACGGGTATGGCCAGGCGCAGTACGAGATAAGCCCGGATGAAAAACATCCCGAGCAGCACATATTCCGGGGCATCATTAATAAATATGTTGTTCAGAACGATACGGCATACACCAAATGGTATAACAGCAGCCAGGGTTATTACTCGCCCGATACCGCCACGCTGAATGCATTTGAAAGAACAAAGGGTAAAATACAGTTCGTGGTATTTGGCGGAACCTGGTGTGAGGATACGCAGTTCATCCTGCCTAAGTTCTTCAAGATACAGGAGAAGAGCGGCGTGCCGGATGATGCCATCACGTTCTTTGGGGTGAACCGGGCAAAAAAATCCCTCGGAAGCATCTCCGATGCATTTAATGTAACCCTGGTGCCTACCATCATTGTTATGAAGGGAGGAAAAGAAATCGGCCGGGTGGTGGAATATGGAAAAACAGGCAAGTGGGATAAAGAGCTGGTGGAAATACTGAACCAATAATAGTTACTTACCTGATCTCGTATACATCGATCCCTTCACTCTTCAACAGGTAGATCTTCCGGTTCATTGCCTTGATAGCAAGGTAGTCGCCGAAAAATGCAGGGAGTTTGTATTCTTTCAGCCGGAGTGAATTAAGCTCATAGCTGTATAACCTGCCATCATTGAAACCGTACATGGTTTTGCCCGATACTTCCACGTTGCTCCATTTTAAAAAGGGCAAGCGGTTCTTGAATGTGCCATAATAATCAAAAACATAAAATCCTTTTTCAGGATCGTACAGGTAAACAAAATTATCCCGGTCGATGATCTTTACCGGCGAAGGAACGGTATCGAATAAAAGCCGCCACCCGGTTGTTTCCTGTAACAGTTTTCCCTGCTCATCGATCTTCTTCAGTTTAAAATCCTCTTCGTCAAAAAGCCAGATATTATTATCGTACGAAAGAGAGATACTGTTCACTAAAAAAATATTCTGTGTGCGCAGGTTGATGGTATTGCGTACGGTCAGTAACCGGTCGAGCGCCACGATGGTTGAAAAGTTCTTATAGTACAGTAGTGTTTTCAATGGATTGGTCACGTCTATGGAATACGGGTTGCCGTATCGCTTTACATCATTGAACACGGCAACAGAATCGCCGTTTATAGTTATCTTCTTGAGACGGTTGCCTTCGGAGATGAGGTAAACATTATCCAGGTTGTCTACATTAAAGTAAGAGTAATTGCCTTTGATGGTTTTGAGGAATTTAAAGGCGGAGTCGCTTTGCGCATACATTGCTGCAGATGCACAGAAGCATAAAAAAAAAGCTATGATACCCGGTCGTTTCATTTGTTGTAGTACTTCAATTCTAAATTTTCCCCGTCAAATACGGCATAGCTGAAATATTTTATCCAGTCGCCGAGGTTTACGTACCTGCTTTTTTCGCTTAGTTTAAAATCTATGGGCAGGTGGCGGTGGCCGAAAATGAAATAATCATACTGATCTTTCTGCAAAATCTCTTTGCAGTAGGCGATCAGCCATTCTTTATCTTCTCCCAGGAATACTTCGTTGCTTTGCCCTGTTTGCGCCCTGCTTCTCCGGCTAAAATAGTTTGCAATACCCATGCCGATAAAAGGCGGCAGTACCCCAAACAGCCAGTTGCAGGCTTTATTGCGGAATATTTTTTTGATGAATTTATACCCATGATCGCCTGGCCCCAGACCGTCGCCATGCCCTACCAGGAATTTTTTGTGATTGAACTCAAAAGCAACAGATTCAAAATAAACGGGGATGTTCAGCTCTTTCTGAAAATAATCTTTCATCCACATGTCGTGATTGCCTACAAAGAAGTGAACGGGAATGCCGGAGTCGGTCAGTTCGGCGAGTTTGCCAAGGATGCGTACATAGCCTTTGGGAACCACTTTCCTGTATTCGTACCAGAAATCGAAGAGGTCGCCCACAATAAAAATTTCAGCTGCGGTTGGTTTTACTTCATCCAAAAACTGAATGATCTTTTTTTCCCTGGTAAGACTGGCTGCTGCATCGGGGGCACCAAGATGAAAGTCGGAAAGGAAGTAGATCTTTTTATTAGCGCTGGCTTCCATGGTTTAGGGTTTGTTTTTTTGCTGCAGGTATTGCAACAAATCTCCGGACTCTATTTCAGGCTTGCCCTCCACGTTTCCATTGAACCAGTATATCCAGGCGGTAACGGGTTTACCATCCTGGTAGGCGATCACTTCTTCCCGTTTGTACGGCGGGGTTTCTCCTTCTTCTGCATTAAGCCCTTCATAATCATCCAGCTGACCGATGGCCCAGGAAAATTCATTGGGATTATTTATTGTGTACAATTCGCCGGAAATAAACTTTTCTTCCATTGTTGGCCGGGCCACAGGAAATTCTCCCAGGTCGTAAAGTTTTCCTTTTACAACCGCTTCTCCCAATAAATGAAAATATTTGGTGAGGTACTGGTAAACAGGATTGCGGAATCCGCTGCGGAGCGACCCGTAAACAAACAGGTTATAGATCTCTGTACTCATCTTGCAATAAAGATACTTGTAAAAATGCAATTATGCTTCTACCAGGAAGCAGTAAACTTCTTTGGGGCCGTGTACCCCGGTTACCAGGGTCTTTTCAATATCGGCGGTACGGCTGGGGCCGGTGGCAAAAGTGATCAGCGAGGGAATATTGCCGGCGTATTTTTCTTTCAATAACTGCAGCGCATCTTTTACATCATAAACCAACTGCTGAGTGTATGCAATGCATATATGTATGGGAGCGTACACGCTAACAGTTCTTCCGCTTTGCTGTACAGCACTCATAACGATGCTTCCGGTACGGGCAATTAAAAATTCACAACCCGTGATGGAGGCATCGCAGGTAGACAGGCTGATGGTATTACTAAAACGGTCTTTCCAGCGATCGGTATTGCAGTAGATCTTTGTCCATTCTTTGGCTTCGATCAGTTGCTGCACCTGATTCAGCATATCTTCTTCATTTACACAAAAAGCAAACCGGCCCTGCAGGTTGGTGAACTCCTGTGCAAACAAAACTTCCGGGTCGTCGGCAGCGGGTAAAAAAACAGAGTTGGTTCCTTCGCTTTGCGGAAAAGGCAAAGGCACCGGGTTACTCAGTGCCTGCCTGATTCGTTTTAAAATATTTTCTTTTGCGGGACTTACAGCCATATATTAAATAGCTGGTGGTGTTTTTAATTCATCGGGCATTGCTGTCTTTGGCTCTTCAGCTACAACAGCATGCTCGTCAATATCCAGCGCTTTCTTTTCTTCAAAAGGACGTTTACCGATCAAGGCTTCCACGTCGCTTTTGAACAGCACTTCCTTCTTCAGTAATTCCTTAGCCAGTTTTTCAACATCACCTTTTTTATCGGTCAGCAGTTTCTTAGTGATCTGGTAAGCATTGTCGATCAGTTTACGAACTTCTTCATCGATCATCTTACCCGTTTCTTCACTGAATGGTTTGGTGAATACATTCTCCTGGTTGGGATCGTAATAACTGATGTTACCCACTTTATCATTCATACCGTAAACCGTGATCATACTGTAAGCGATCTTGGTGATCTGCTGCAGATCATTACTGGCGCCGGTGCTTATCTTTCCAAAGAAAATATCTTCACTGGCTCTTCCACCCAGTGTCATACATATCTGGTCCATCAACTGGTCGGTGTTATACAGGTATTGTTCCTTCGGTGTGTATTGCGCATAACCCAATGCAGCTGTTCCTCTTGGAACCACGGTTACTTTCAATAAAGGATACGCATGCTCCAGGTACCAGCCGCAAATGGCATGACCTGCTTCATGATAGGCAATGATCTCTTTTTCTTCGGGAGAAATGATCTTGTTCTTTTTCTCCAGCCCGCCGATCACCCGGTCAATGGCATCCTGGAAATCGCTCATGTCCACCGCATCTTTTCCTTTACGGGCTGCTATCAATGCTGCTTCGTTACAAACATTGGCAATATCTGCACCGGCAAAACCCGGTGTTTGCTCGGCAAGCTTATGAACATCTAATGTTTGCGAAACCTTAATGGGGGTAAGGTGAACTTTAAAGATCGCTTCACGGCCAACAAGGTCGGGCCGGTCAATGGATATCTGCCTGTCGAAACGGCCCGGGCGCAATAAAGCGCTGTCCAGTACATCGGGCCGGTTGGTAGCAGCCAGGATGATGATACCCAGGTCGGTACCAAAACCATCCATCTCCACCAGTAACTGGTTCAGTGTATTTTCCCTTTCATCGTTGCTCATCATCATGTTCTTTCCTCTTGCCCTGCCAATGGCATCGATCTCATCAATGAAAATGATGCAAGGCGCTTTTTCTCTTGCCTGTTTGAACAGGTCACGAACACGGCTGGCGCCAACGCCTACGAACATCTCCACAAAATCACTTCCGCTAAGGCTGAAGAAAGGAACCTGTGCTTCGCCGGCAACGGCTTTTGCCAGCAGGGTTTTGCCGGTGCCCGGAGGACCAACCAGTAATGCTCCCTTTGGAATTTTACCGCCAAGGGCTGTATATTTTTTGGGATTCTTTAAGAAGTCAACGATCTCCATCACTTCCACTTTGGCTTCATCCAAACCGGCTACGTCGCCGAAATTGATATTGACCCTGGTGCCTTTTTCAAATAAGGTTGCTTTCGATTTTCCGATGCTGAAGATGCCACCTGGCCCGCCGCCACCGCCTGGCCCGCCAACCTTACGCATCATCATGATAAATAATAAGCCGATCAAAAGAAGAGGGAGCAGGGTGCTGATCAATTGGCCCAGCCACTGGTCTTCGTCATCCGGACTGTCGGGGATCTCTTTTACACCGGTATACTTTTTATAGAAATCGCTCAGCTGGGTGGCAAAGGTTTTATCGTCAACGATACTGAAGTATAATTGCGGACGGTCTCCCTTTATAGTAATGGCTGCTTCATAATTCTTGTCCTCTGGTTTTGTATTGAGCAGCTGCCTGTAAATACCTGCTTTTGCTTTCAGGCTGTCGGTGTTCAGGAACACCCGTACGATCTTTTTATTGCGGATGGTTTTGATCTTGATCACATCACCCTGCAGCAACATGGAATAAAATTTCTGCTGGTCGGTCTCAATGCCGGCGCTGCTTACGTTGTTGAACAGGCTGTATCCTACAATGGATAAAAAGATAATGCCGTAGATCCAGTAGATATTGAACCGGCTTCTTTTCTTATTCGGGTCATCTCCTTTAGGAGGTATATTATCAGGGTTATATTTCCTGTTGCTGTCTTGATTCATATTATTATCTGCCATTGTTTGGGTACGTTCGAACCTGTTAATCGGGCTTTATATAACAGACGATCTTGTTTTATTATTGTTTTAATTCTATCTAAGCGGACTTATTATCCCTGGTGTTCCATCATGGGGGCGTCACTCCACATTTCCTCCAGTTGGTAAAACTTTCTTGGCTCGGGCAGCATCACATGTACCACGATGTTCACATAATCGATCAATATCCATTGCTGTGCCTGCCTGCCTTCATGCTTGTAAGCGATCTCCCCGCATTTATCTTTCAGGTCTGTTTCCACAAAATCGGCAATGGCTTTCAGTTGGGTGGGGTTACTTGCCTGGCAAATTATAAAAAAATCTGCCACTGCTTCGGGTATTTTACGGAGGTCGAGGCTAACGATCTTTTCCCCTTTTTTCTCCCCTATGGCATGAATGATGGTTTTGAAGATTTTACTGTTTCTCGTCAGACGTACCACACTGCTCTTTTTACGGCTGCTCAATGCGTTCAAATTATTCAAATGCGATGCTGTTTTTTGTTTTTTCATACCTGCCTTGGCAGGCTGTGTTTTCTATTGTTTTTTACAAAGTAGCTTGTAGCTTGCAAATAATGGCAAAAGTAACACTTCTTTGCCATTGGTTCATTATGCCCGTAGGCGGTTTTTTAAGAATATTGGAATCGGTTGACAGTACCAACAACTATGCCATGGACAAGGTTCATGCTGGATTGGCAAACCATGGCATGGCCTGGTTTGCCCGGGCGCAAACGGCCGGTAAAGGACAAAGGGGAAAGGCCTGGAAAACGGAGGGGGGAAAAAATATAGCCATGAGCCTTGTTCTGCAGCCCGAACGCTTTAATACAACTAAGCAGTTTCAGCTGAGTGCCGCTGTAGCACTGGCCTGTTTTGAATTCTTTTCGGTCTATGCCGGGCATGAAACAAAAATAAAATGGCCCAATGATCTTTACTGGCGTGACAGGAAGGCAGGAGGCATCCTGATAGAAAACGTATTTCATGGAAAAACATGGAAATGGGCGGTAGTGGGAACCGGGATCAATATCAACCAAACAGTTTTTGATAGCTCCCTTGTAAACCCGGTATCGCTGAAGCAGGTCACCGGTAAAGAATGGGATGTACTGGCCATGGCAAGCGAACTGTATGAAGTGCTGATGAAATACATCTCACTGCTGAATGCGGGTGCTGCCGGGGAGATATTGGAAAATTATAACAGGAATCTTTTTAAAAAAGACCAACAGGTGTTCCTTGTTGAAAAAGGGAAAAGAATTCAAACCACGGTCAGGGCCGTTTCGGAAGACGGAAGGTTACTTACATCAGATGCTGTTGAAAGGCAATTTGATTTTGGCGAAGTGGAATGGGTGTTGTGATCTGCCGGAAGTATTTAATTATTCGGCGCCCCGCTGTCGATCCAGCAGATGAAAGCATTGATCTGTGCCTGCGTTAATGAACCGCTTTGCGGCATGATGCCTGCCAATATCGCTCCACGTATATTCGATCTTTTTGTAAACACTTCTGCATGGGTTGTAAAGGGCCCGCCGGTATTGATACTGCCTGCCGCATGGCAATTGCTGTTTATAGAGCAAACGGTGGTAAGTATCGGTTGTATATCGGTTGAAAATTTAGGGCTGATGCCTGCGCAGGAAAAGGTTATTCCGCTTCCGCCGCCGGTAGAAGGATCGCTTTTGCTGCACGATACAGAGAGCAGAATTACTGCAATGATAAGAATGATGGCAGCGGTTTGTTTCATAGACGGAAAATTTTAAGCGTTCAAATTGCTAACGCTTATTGTCCTCAATAAGTTGCCATGCCATGATGATTTCTTCTGCATGCTGCTTGTTTTTAGGCTTTAAAAATATCTTTTTAACAATTCCTTTTTCGTCGATCAGGAAAGTAGTGCGGTGCAGTCCCATGTAGTTACGGCCATACAATTGTTTTTCTCCCCAAACGCCGTATTTATCAATGATTACATGT